>NZ_JALNTH010000049.1:0-46025 GCF_023161935.1 Pseudoalteromonas sp. 2CM28B | reverse complement strand
ATGATGGACTTGAACCATCGACCAATGGATTAAAAGTCCACTGCTCTACCAACTGAGCTAATGACCCGCTCTTTTTGCCGCATTTTGAGTGGGGTAACCATTCGTTTGCTGCGGGCGCTTATAATACTTATTTATAAAATGAGTGCAACCGAAAATGTCTCTTTTTTTCAGTTTTTATGCCTAGGTGAGCAAAATTAAAGCGTTTGTGCTCAAACTACATGCAAATACAAGATTCGCCGAGTATTTCTATGTAGTTTGAGCTTTAAATACACCGCTTAAATGCGTCCTAATTAGCTAGACGCTCGGTTGCAAGTTTTGCAGCAGTTGTACTTGGATATTGGTTAATTAGATCACCCAATATTTTTTGTGCCTCTTGATTCAGGCCTTGCTCTTGTAAAAGCGTGCCTAACTTTAACATGGCATCTGGTCGTTTATTTGAGTTTGGAAACTCATTAACCACAACTTTAAAATGCTCACTTGCTTTTACACCATCATTTTTAATAGTCAGCAACTGCCCAAGCCAATAATGTGCATTAGAGGCATACACAGAATTAGGATAGGTTGTTAAAAATGTTTGAAACTCAGGAATAGCTTGGTCGTAGCGTTTATCTTTCATTATTAGCGCTACTGCACGCTCATACGCTTCGTTTTCAGATAAGTCACTGCTATAGGTTTGTGCGTCACTCGATTGCGTGTAATCGGTTGCAGGCGCAGCAGCGGGTTGTGTATACGCTTGGCTAACGCGGTTTTCTATTTCTTGATAAAGCTCACGCTGGCGCTGAAGTACTTTTTCAAGTTTATAACTTTGCTCTTCAGTAACACCGCGAATTTGGCTTACTTCATCTTGAAGTAGATTAAGTTGTTGCTGTAATTCAACTTGTAATAAGTTTCGCGACTGCATCATGTTTTCTAGTGACGCTAAACGCTTCTCTATGCTCGACTGTGAACTTGCAGCTTCTGAAACAGGAGCGGGAGCAGCCAAAACTTGGGTGCTCCCGCTCAATATCATGGCTGCCAAAATAATTTTCGGCTTCATAATATCTCTTATCTTAGTAAACTAGTACCGCACGGCGGTTTTTAGCGAAAGCTGACTCAGTGCGAGATTTAACCATTGGTTTCTCTTCACCGTAGCTAACTACTGACATTTGGCTAGCAGAAACACCTAAGCTTTGTAGGTATTTTTCTACAGCTTGGCCACGGTGCTCACCTAGTGCAATGTTGTACTCAGGCGTACCGCGCTCATCAGCGTGACCTTCAATTAATACTTTTACTGAAGGGTTCTGAACTAAAAACTCAGCATGTGCACGAAGTAATTCTGCGTACTTGTTCTCAACAGTTGCTTTGTCGAAGTCAAAGTAAATAATTTGTTCTTGACGAAGCGCTTCATACTTTTGACGAAGTTGCTCTTCTGCTTGTTGTTCTGGTGAAATTGTTGCTACTTCAACTGTATCCGTGTTTGTTGATTGCTCAACTGCACTTTGATTTGATTGGTTAGCTGCGCCTTCATCAATATCTGAAGATGAGCTACAAGCGGCTAATGTCATTACTGGCACAGCGATTAGCAGGCCTTTAAGTACTTTGTTAAGTTGCATTGAGTAGATTCCTATTTTTGAGTAAACCAGCAAATATTACTGTAAATATGGCGACCAAGCTGGTGCCTTTACTTGTCCGTCTAGCACGGGTAAACGTGCTTTAAAGCGACCGTCCATCGATACCAGCGCGAGTACCTGTTTATTATTATGAAGCGTGCTATAAATGATCATCGAACCGTTTGGCGCTATGCTCGGTGATTCATCAAGGCGAGTTCGCGTTAATACTTGAAACGCGCCTGTAGCCAGCTCTTTCTTAGCAAGATGGTACTGCCCGTTGGTACGGTTAACCATCACTAATTCTTTACTGTCTGGCGTTATAGAACCCGCTAGGTTCATATCGCCGTCGAAGGTCAATCGTTGTGACCTACCAGTTCTTAAATTTAACTTATAAATCTGGGCATTACCACCCCTTTCAGATGTAAACACAATATCCTGGCCATTTGGATACCAAGATGGTTCAGTATCTATACTACGGTGGCGTGTAAGGCGTGTTTCTTTACGGGTTGCTAAATCTAAAACGTAAACTTCGGTTGCACCTGTTTTATCTTTAGAAAGCACCAATAACATTTTTTTGCCATCTGGTGAAAACTGCGGTGCACCGTTAATACCACGGTAACTAGTGATCAGCTCACGCTTACCTGAGTATAGGTCTTGAATGTAAATTTGGCTTTGGCGGTTTTCAAACGTAACATACGCAAGCTTAGTACCATCTGGTGACCAAGCTGGCGACATTAACGGCTCTTTTGAGCGCAATAATACTTGCTCGTTAAAGCCATCGTAATCGGCAACCACTAATTGGTATGGCTTAGCTTGGTCTTCACGTACGATTACATAAGCAATTTTAGTTAAAAACGCGCCTTTTTCACCGGTTAGCTTTTCATATACTACATCGCTTATGCGGTGTGAATAACGGCGAAAGCCACTTTCACCAATTACGCTTTCGCGTGCTTCTAAAATATGATCTTGGCTTTTTACTAGTTTACCGCTGCTCATCATTTGAGTTTGGCCACCAGTAATTTGCCCACGAATAACATCAACTAATTCGTAGCGTACTAAGTAACGCCCATCAGTTTGCTGCTCTACCTCGCCTACTACAACCGCTTCTACACCTTGGTTTACCCATGCTGCGTAGTCAATGTCGCCGTCTTTATTAGGAAGCTGTGGCATTTGTGCTACATCTACCGGTTTAAATTTACCGCTGCGCATTAAATCGGCAGCAATTACATCGCTCAATTTTTGTGGAATTGGGCCAACACCGTTGTATTTAAAAGGCACGATGGCAATAGGACGTGCGCCGTCTACACCTTCAGTTATTACAATTTCAAGTGCCGCATTTGCCACACCCTGAAATCCTAATAATATAACTACAAAGGCTATTTTAATTTTGCTGAACATATCATTCCTTTAAAATTCTGGCTTGATTGTTAAATTAATATTCTTAAGTTGCTCGAATACGTCTTTGTCTTTAGATACAGGTAATGTATCGGCCATGCGCACAGCTCTAAGTGCAGCTTCACACACTAGCTTATCACCCCCTAACGATTTAACTTGCGTTACTAAACCATTAAACCCAAGACGAATATTTACTCGACACTGTTGGTTTTTCATTTTTTCATCAATCAGTAAGTTTTGCTGAATGCGCGCCATAATTAAAGCACGGTACTTATCAACTTCGCTCACTACTTGCTGTTGGCGTATTTTACTACGTGCAGCCTGCTCTTTAGCAAGTTGTTCTTGTAACATTTGCTCTTGCAGCGCTTGCTGACGTTTACGCTCGGCTTCTTTTGCACGTTCTTTAGCTTCTGCTTCACGCTTTTTACGCTCTGCTTCGGCTTTTTTCAGTGCCTCTTCTTCTGCTTTGCGTTTATCTGCAGCAGCTTTAGCGGCGTTTTCCGCCTCTTGCTTTTGCTTTTCAGCTTGTTTTGCTTTAGCACGCTCTTTTTGTTCAATTTCGCGCGCTTTTTTAGCTTCAGCCTCAGCTTGTGCTTTTTCTTTCTCTTTAGCTTTGCGCTGTTGCTCTAGGTTTTTAATATTACGCGCTTCGGCTTCACGCTGTTTGCGCGCATTGGCGGCTCTGCGTTCTAAGTCGCGAATGCGTTTATCTTCAGCGCGTTTTTTAGCATCTTCTTTTTTTTGTAGCTCAGCAATTTTTTGCTCCACTTGTTTTTGATCAACAGTGACCGCCGAAACCGCATTATCAGGCTCAGGAATAGCCGAATTAAGAGTCACTTCCATTACTTTAGGTGCCGGTGGGTGTATATTTGCAGTTGCCCACAAAAAGCCCCCTAAACCTAAATGTAAAAGTACTGACTTGATTATAGAACTATTCATGTTACTACTGTGTCCCCTCAAAGGATTCTGTCATTAAACCCACAGATGGTACGCCAGCATTCTTTAAAAAGTCCATTAATAACAACACTTCTTGGTAAGAAACCTTACCAGAGCCTTTAATCATTACTGGTATATCAGGGTTTTTCATTAGCTGAAGCTTAATAACCGCGGCCACATCAAGTGCTTCCATTGGCTCCTCTGGATCAGTCCCTATGCTTACATAGTACTTACCTGCCGAGTCAATTGAGGCAATAATGGGCGGCGTGTCTTTAGTATCAACTAAATCCGACTCTTCCATTTTTGGTAAATCAACTTTTACACCGTGAGTAATAAGCGGTGCTGTTGCCATAAATATAATTAGCAATACCAACATTACATCAATGTAAGGTACTACATTAATTTCTGCGACCGGACGGCGCTTCTTACGCTGATACATTCGCTTTAGCCTCTATTTGGGTAGCTGCTTGACGGTGTAAAATATTGGCAAATTCTTCCATAAAGTTGATGTAGTGTGATTCTAGTTTTTCAACTTTATTAGCAAAGCGGTTATACGCAATAACAGCCGGTATAGCCGCAAATAAGCCCATTGCCGTTGCAATAAGTGCCTCAGCAATACCTGGCGCTACCATTTGTAATGTTGCTTGCTTCACTTCACCAAGTGCAATAAAGGCATTCATAATACCCCACACCGTACCGAATAAGCCGATATATGGGCTAATCGAACCCACTGTCGCTAAAAACGATAAGCTCGATTCTAGTTTTTCAATTTCACGTGACAGTGCCACACGCATAGAGCGATGCGTACCTTCCATTACAATGCCAGCACTTTGAAAGGTGTTCTTTTTATGGCGTGCAAATTCTTTAAAGCCAGATGTAAATAACGCTTCAATACCATGAGATTGACCGCTACGTGATGAGATTTCGTTGTATAGTTTGCTTAAGTCGATACCTGACCAAAATTTTTGTTCGAATTTTTTTGCATCAGACAAGGCGTCGCTAATTGCTTTTTTGCGCTGAAAAATAATTGCCCATGACATAACAGACATTGCTACTAGCGCTAGCATTACTAACTGCACAAGCAAACTGGCTTCTAGAATTAGATCTAAAAAATTAAGCCCTGATCCCACGTTAAACTCCTAAATAATTTCAAAAAACGTCAATTTGGTTATTTTGTGTAAATAAGACCATTGTAACGGCCATAAGTTGCATCTAGTGTATCGAGTCAAGGGTTTACTGACAACGATATTGCTATGAATTGGCAACAAAAAACGTTAAACATACGCTTAATCGCTTGTTTGTTTCTAAAACGCGACTACCGCGTTTAGTAAAACACAACTTAATACTACAAAAGTGCGTAAATATACGCAGTAAACTTAATAAAACGCACCGTTTATTCATAAAAAGTGCATAAGCACGCAAAAGCAATTCACGCCACTTTGCATGTACTAATATAACTAATACTGTAACAATACAGCTCAGAGCAGTTATTTATTAATTTTCAGCCACTTATAAAGTTAACGAATAATTAACGTACAAGATTCGAACAACAAAAAAATTCATCAGATTAGTTTTTCTTATTTGAAATTTTAAATTTTCTAGTTTGAACAAAAAATGCTTATTCCGTATTATTCTCCCATACCGAGCTTACGCACTGAATGAAACATTTTTCATTAAGCCAAGTTCTTAGTAATAGGATTTTTAATCGTATTACATTGTTTTACTCTTTTTGGATAAAACCTGATTAAGTAAAACGTAGTTCCCTGGATTACTTCCTTCAACTTGTTGTTTGCCCGCATTATATGCGGGCTTTTTTTTGCCTAAATTTTACCGCCAACTTGGCATGCAATAAGTATAAATTACACAATCTGTTTAATTGCCAACGGTGTATTTACTATCTTTTTTTACCAGTTCGTATCATTAAATTATCTACTTTCAGTAAAAAGCATGTTTATAACAAGGTAAAACTTATTAACACGAATAGTGCTACATCTAGTCTCTTATGTTGCTACTGCTTTAAAGCTAACTGGTTTTAATGGTACGCAGCATAGCCACGCCAGTCTTAACGTTAAGTGAATTACAAAACGATTTTAATTTATTGGTTACATTTGCAACAAAATGGATGAAAGCTGAGTAAGTTTTAAAAAATTATACTAATTTTCTTAATTAAGTGAGCTATGTTGAGGCTGGAAAAACGTGTTGATAGCTAGGCAAAAAATTCGCTATTTCGTTGTTCTTGGCAATTGCTCCTGTATTGCTCTACCTTCTGCTTGTAGCCGTAAATGAGAGTTTTTAACGCAGGTAGCGACACGTTTGCCTCGCAAAATGATTAAGTGTTATTGCAAATTGGTATTACATTTAACAGAGGAAGTAGCCCGCTACATTTACTGTAACAGGCTAAAGAGGGGTTAATCTTGTTTTGGGAGTAAACCAAAGTGATGATACGCATTGTCTGATACAATTCGCCCGCGCGGTGTGCGCTGTATAAAACCTTGCTGAATTAAAAACGGCTCTATTACATCTTCAATGGTTTCTTTTTCTTCGCCTATGGCGGCGGCTAAATTATCTAGCCCTACAGGCCCACCCATAAATTTTTCGATAATGGCAAGTAAGTATTTACGGTCCATGTAATCAAACCCGCTTTTATCTACGTCAATCATATCAAGGGCAAGCTCGGCAACTGAGGCATTTACTGTACCATCTGATTTTACTTGCGTGTAATCGCGCACACGGCGCAATAAGCGGTTTGCTATACGCGGTGTGCCTCGTGAGCGTTTTGCAATTTCGGTAGCGCCATCGTCGCACATTTGTAAATCTAGGTAATGTGCAGAGCGCCCCACTATATGCGATAGGTCAGCTACCGAGTAAAACTCTAAGCGCTGCACTATACCAAAACGGTCTCTAAGTGGTGAGGTAAGTGAGCCTGCGCGTGTTGTCGCGCCAATAAGCGTAAACGGCGGTAAGTCTAATTTAATAGAGCGTGCAGCGGGGCCTTCACCAATCATAATATCGAGTTGGTAATCTTCCATTGCGGGGTAAAGTATTTCTTCAACTTGTGGGCTGAGTCTGTGTATTTCATCAATAAACAGCACGTCGCCTTCTTCAAGGTTAGTAAGTAATGCAGCAAGATCGCCGGCTTTTTCAAGTACTGGCCCTGAAGTGGTTTTAATACTTACATTAAGCTCATTGGCAACAATATTAGCAAGCGTGGTTTTACCTAAGCCCGGCGGGCCAAATATTAATAGATGATCGAGCGCTTCACCGCGGCTGCGCGCTGCCTCTATAAATATTTCCATTTGCTGCTTAACATGCGGCTGACCTTTGTAGTCGGCTAAAAGCTTGGGCCTTATTGCGCGGTCTATGGTGTCTTCGTTGGTTTTTTCGCTCGCGTCAATTAAACGATCAGCTTCAATCATGGGTTACTCACAACATTGATTTTAAAGATTCTTTAATAAGAACCTCAGTAGACATATCGGGTTTACTTACCGATTTTACTGCTTTTTGCGCCTGTGGCAATTTATAACCAAGCGCAACAAGTGCCGATACGGCATCGTCTGCGGCATTATTGGCAATTGTTGCATCGCTAGGAGGCTCTATAACGGCATTATCGCTATATGGCGTAAATAAGTCGTTACCCCAATCTTTTAAGCGGTCTTTCATTTCAAGCACTAAACGCTCAGCGGTTTTTTTACCCACACCCGGTAATTTAACCAATGTTGTGGCATCTTCGTTGTTTACGCAACTAACAAATTGTTGCGCCGACATGCCCGACAAAATAGCTAGGCCTAGTTTAGGACCCACACCATTTGCTTTTAATAGTTCTCTAAAAAGCGCGCGCTCGGTTTTATTATTAAAGCCAAATAATAGTTGTGCGTCTTCGCGTACTACAAAGTGTGTGTACACTATGGCGTTTTCGCCAATATTGGGTAAGTCGTAAAAACAGGTCATGGGCATTTGTACTTCGTAGCCTACGCCGCTTACTTCTAATAAAATTTCGGGCGGTTGCTTTTCAACTAAAGTGCCATTTAAACGGCCAATCATATTTATTTCCTTAAACGTCCTCTAACGGTTTTGCTTGCGCTACCCGCTAGTTTTATTAAATTTTGTTCTGAGTGCGCATGGCAAATTGCAATGGCAAGCGCATCGGCCGCATCGGCTTGCGGTGTGCCAGGTAATTTTAAAATATTTTTTACCATGTGTTGCACTTGCGACTTATCGGCACCGCCATTACCTACCACGGCTTGTTTAATTTGCCGTGCTGAGTATTCAAATACGGGTAAGTCGGCCATAGAGGCTCCCACTATGGCGGCTCCTCGGGCTTGGCCAAGTTTTAGCGCGGCATCCGGGTTATGCGCCATAAATACTTTTTCTATGGCAAAGGTTTCGGGGGAGAACTGCTCTATTATTTGCGTGATCCCGTGGTAGATCATTTTTAATCGTATGGGGAACTCATGCTCGGCTAATTTAATGCACCCGCTTCCTAAATAGGTAAATTTAGCGCCTTGATGCGCAACCACACCATAACCGGTTAAACGCGAACCTGGGTCTATCCCTAAAATAATGGCCAAACAGCACACTCATTATTGTTATTTTTCAATAACGGTAATAATGCCAGAGCACTGTATAAATTACCAGTGGCGAGTAAAAACAAAAACGCCCGCAACTTAGTGCGGGCGTTTAGCGTTAAAAGTATAGCTTAGGCTAAAGCACGTACTAAGCCTTGGGTATTTTGTTTAAGTTTACGGGCAATCATAAAGTAGCCAAGCGCGGCTACAAACACCCCGCCCGACACAGGCCCTATTAGCCAAATTGTTGGGTGCAACTTACCGGCTAAGTCAAACATTTGCTGCTGAACAATCAGCAAGGCTACATCACTAAATAATGCAGCTACAAACCCGGCTAAGCCACCTAATAGCAAAAACTCATAAAGCGTCGCATTTTTTATTAGCCGCCCTTTGGCGCCTAACGTTCGCAGTATTACTATTTCTTGCATTCGCTCGCCAAGGCTCGCTTGCACCTGAGATATAAGCACTAATGCGCCACACAAAACCACAATAGCAAGCACAAAGCCAATAGCTAACGACACCTGCTCAATGGTTGATTGTATTTGCTTAACAAAGTTATCTACATCGATGGCGGTAATGGTTGGATAAGTGCGCAGTAACTGGCTAAACGCTTTCTTTTGCTCTGGCTCTATACGCACAGATGAAATATACGTTGCCGGAAAATCTTTTAGCACGTCGGGGCTTAAAATAATAAAAAAGTTAGGTTTTAGCGTCGCCCAATTTACTTTACGCACACTGGTAATTTTGGCATCAAATGATTGCGCACCAATTAAAAATGTTAAGGTGTCGCCTATTTCTACGTCTAGGCGCTCCAACATAGACTCCTCAACCGATGCCTCACCCACTGCGCCTTCGCCAAACCACTGCCCTTGCACAATTTCGTTTTGGGCTGGCACATTATCAAGCCATGTTAGGTTAAGCTCACGGCCTATGCCTGAACGCGCTTCTTCATCTTTTTTCTCGTTATCTTGCAACGACACTTTACGCGCCACAAGCTCGCCATTTACCGCATTTACTCGCCCACGAATGGTTGGATAAAAATCCGAAACTAAAATATCGTTCTCTGCTAGGTAATTATTTACAGGCTCAAGTTCGTTTTGCGTAATATTAACTAAAAATGCATTAGGCGCATCGGCGGGTAATTGAGACTGCCAATCTGAGATCATGTCATTTTTAAGCACAATCAAAAACAATAGCAATTTTATCGCCAATGAAAAGCTAATAAGCTGCACCGCATTTACGTTGGCACGCTTTTGTATAGAGGCAATGGCTAACGACCAACTATTGCCTGGTTTTAAACCTAATTTACGGCCACCGCCAAATATTAATTTTGAAATAACAAACAAAACCGCAATCAAAGCAAGCGTGGAGACAAATAAAATAAGCGTTATTTTAATGTTGTTACTAAATAACCACATTAATAAAAACACCGTAAGCGCGCTTAAACCTAAGTGCACACGGCTTACCGCTAGTCTGTCGCCTAAATTACGGCGCAATACTCTAAGCGGTGGAATATCAAATAAATCAAGCAGTGGCTTAATAGAGAACATAACTGCACATATAACACCTGTGCTAATGGCCACCAGCCAAGGTTTAAACCCGGCGGCAGGTAAGCTCATATCCATGCTTTTTGCTAAATAACCAGTGGCTATTTCTTGTAAACCGTAGCCTATGGCTAAACCCACAATAACCGCTAAAGCACACACCATGAGTAAGTGCATAAAATATATTTTACGAATTAATGCACGGCTTCCGCCAAGTGTTTTCATCATTGCTACGGGATCGTATTGGCGCTCACAATAACGCTTTGCCGACACAGCAATAGCAACCGTAGCCAAAATAATGCCCAGCAAACCGGCCAGTAATAAAAAGCTTTCTGCACGGTTTAAGCTATTTGATATGGGCGACTGCCTATCTTTTACGCCATACCAACGTTGATTTTCAGCCATTTGCGGCTTTAACCATTCATAAAACCGGGTTATATCTGATTCATCGCCTGCGTAGAGCTGGCGATAATTTACTCGGCTGCCAGGTTGAATAACCTCAGTTTTTGCTACATCAGCAATATTTATAAGCACTCTGCGGCTGCTCGAAAATACATTAAACGGCGCATCTGGCTCTTCAACCACCACTTTTTCTACATTAAATACTGCTGCGCCTAGCTCTACTTGGCTGCCAATATCAATATTTAAGCTGTAAAAAACCGATTCGCTTAGCCACACATTGCCAGGCTTTGGGCCGGCCTGCGCTACTTGTGTTTCGCCAAGCAATGATGATTTTACTTTTAACTCGCCTTTTAACGGGTATTCGTTAGACGCGGCTTTTACTGAGGTAAATTGCATCTCGTCGTTGGCAAATAACATGGTATCAAAGTAGATCATTTGCGCAGTGTGTAAGTTTTCTTGTTTGGCTTTGCTAATAAACGCCGTATCTAGCTCATGGGCACTTGCCAATACTCTATCTGCGGCAATAAACGTGCTACTTTTTTGCGCTATGCTTTGTGCTATTCGCTCAGTGACCATAGACAGTGTAAGCACCGTTAATACCGCCAGCGCAATGGCGGCACTAATTACCGTTAGTTCGCCGCGGCGAAATTCACGCGCAAATAATTTAAGTGCTAACTTAGCCCACATTCGCTACGTCCTCTTTTGAGTTTTTAACTAAGCAGCCCGCTTCAATTTGTACAATATGCTGGCACTTTTGCGCGAGTGCTTCATCGTGAGTTACTAAAATTAGCGTTGTGCCGTGCTGCTGGTTTAAATCAAATAATAGTGACTCCACCATTTTGCCGTTTTTACTGTCTAAATTTGCAGAGGGCTCATCGGCAAATAAAATTTTAGGTGTGCCAATAAAAGCGCGGGCAATGGCTACACGTTGCTGCTCACCACCAGAGAGTTGCGATGGGTAATGATCAATACGATGGCTCAGCCCCACTTTTTCTAATAGGGCAAGAGCTTGCTCTTTGGCATCGCTTTCGCCAGCAAGCTCTGCCGGCAGCATCACGTTTTCAAGTGCGGTTAAGCTTTGTACCAACATAAAAGATTGAAATACAAAACCTACTTTTTCTGCACGCAATGCCGCGCGTTGCTCTTCATCTAATTTATGTAGCGGCTCGCCATCAAGGGTAATTTCACCACTGCTGGCAGTATCTAGCCCCGCTAATAAACTTAATAACGTGGATTTTCCTGAGCCAGAGGTGCCAACAATAGCAACTGACTCGCCATGCTTGACATTAAAGCTGATGTCGCTGAGGATGGGCAACTCACCTTCGAAGGTAGAAACTACTTTAGACAAACCATTTACTTGAATAATATTTAATTGAGAAAGCGCTGACATATGACTCATTCAATCCTACGTTTTGTATTCGTTTTATTTTTAGTTATCAAACCACTTAGTGCGGCGGCCGACAACACGATTTTAATACTTGGAGACAGTTTAAGTGCAGCCTATGGGCTTAAACAAGAGCAAGGCTGGGTTAAATTGTTACAAGATAAATACGATGCAGAGCAGCGTAATATAGAGCTAATTAATGCCAGTATTAGTGGCGAAACTACCGGTGGCGCTTTACGCAGGCTAGATGCCTTACTAGCACAATACCAACCAAGCCATGTACTTATTGAGCTTGGTGCTAATGATGGTTTACGTGGTTTTCCGGTAACAAAAATGCAGGCCAACTTAACGGATTTAATCGAAAAAAGCCAAGCTGAAAATGCCATGGTCGCGTTAATGGAAATTTATATTCCCCCTAATTACGGGCCGCGTTACAGTAAAATGTTCACTGACAGTTTTACACAAGTAAGTGAAAAAACAAATGCTCATTTACTTAACTTTTTTATGCTTAATGTGGCAGATAAGCCAAACTTAATGCAAAGAGATCAATTACATCCAAATAAAGAAGCACAACCGCTGATACGCGATGAAATGTATGAGGCGATCAATCAATGGCTAAATAAAGATTAGGGCGTGTTGTTCTTTGGTGGCTTAACATGCGCTGCACGGCATGTGCTTACTAAGGGCGATACGCCCTTAGTTTAAAGTTTTTTAGCTCATTTGCACAATAAACACGCAAACAAACAATCACTTATTGATTTTTAATAAAATATACGTACTATTGCAAACAACGTCGGTATGTAGCGCAGCTTGGTAGCGCACTGTCATGGGGTGTCAGGGGTCGCAGGTTCAAATCCTGCCATACCGACCATCTTCCCCTTTAATATCTTTCACTTACACAAAAATCAATTTTCTCATAAACTCCATTTGTATTATTAATTTTCAAAATGACTTTTAGTTTAAATTTTAGGTATGAGAATTATTAATACTTAACGTAGCCTTCAAGAGTTCTTTGCTATTTTTTCTAACGCTTTTCTTAAAAATGTTCAGCAGTGAGTAACGCATTGTTTTTGTCCAAGTACGTAGCAATCGCCATTGCGTTGACTTTCATGCGGCAAGAAGTCATAAACGCCGATTAGGAACGCACAACACATAACCTTCATTATTCTTCCACTCACGCTCAACTGTGTAATAAAACAGCTCACCATTTACATACAGTTCGCCAAAAGAACCAAAGATACCAGCGGGAGTTGGAAAACGTTTGAATAAAGTTTCATATTAGACCTTTATTGCAGGCATAAAAAAACCTCAATAAGCGGGTTCAATAAATTGAATAATATCTATTCGAAACCAAGTAAAAAGGTCTCTGTAAATTCGCGTTGTTGGATAGAGGTAAATTGCACGACTAATTGCGCACTTTGCAATGTGTCATGCACTTTTACATACTGAAAATAATCTTTTGCTTTAAGACTTAGGACTTCATGTTCGGTACTTGCAGCTAAAACCGCAGGGTGGCTATACCTATTTTCCATATCACCATGGAGTTTCACTAATTCATTCAAGAAACCAGCTAAGGAGAACTCCTTACCATCCAAAAGAACGTTTACACTAAAATCAAGAGCTGGCCCTGTCCCATAGTTATTTACAAAAATCGCATAGGAAAAATTATTGTTATGTCCAGATTCAAATTTTGTTACTATCGGTGTTATTGAATTTATGTACTGAGCTTTGTTAGATTTCAGACCTGAATACGCAAAAATAAATGTAATTAATGTAGCTGTAAGTGCTATTAAATCACTCAACTTAACTTCAAATGAAAAGCTTTGGCCTAAGATTACACCTGTACAGACACATAGCACAACAGCAGCAATTATCATTAAATCTGGTTTTCGCATAAAAATCCCTCATCTTTATGGGGAAGCAATATTACCACGGCAACTCTAAATACAAAATATGGGCACAAAAAATCCGCAAGCAACAAAACTAAGCGGATTTATTCAGCAAAAAGAATGGGGGCATTGCGAACGATTAAGGCACATGCTCCACAAATACCAAGCCCATAAAAACCCGCTTAATTTGTGGGCTTTATCACTTTAAAATGATTAAGCTTCTTTCTGTTGGTAAATAGAAGTTACCTTCATTATCGTAATGATGATACAAATCCACGATATTGATACTATCGCCCTGATCAAACCATTGAAAATGAAGCACCCAATCAGAGGTTTTATACTTACTATGGTTTTGCTCATACTCAGGAATACCAATGTGGTAATGCCATAGGTGATTGTTTAGAGCAAAATTATAATCATCTTGATCCATATAGTTACCACTAAAAGAGCTAGAAATCTTGCCTTCGTAAAGACTAAAATCACCTAACCCATGCTCGGTAAAAACATCTGTAAAATCGAGAACTTTGTTTTGCTGGTCTTCGGGGAAATATTGAAATTGACTAGCGAAGTCGTCACTAAACGTCCATGTATACGTCAATACTACTTCGCTCTGGATAGGATCAATTGTCTGACTTGCTCACGAGACAAACCAGCAGGTACAGTGTTAACCTTACCTGCAATGGCTTTTTCCATTCTTTCTCTATTGAACACTTTGTTTTCTTGCTTATGTTGTACTTTAGCTAACATATAACGCTCCTCAGATACCAATAAGGCACTACTGCGATCTTAGGATATCGCATTTGCAATGTCTAGTGTTATTTTTAACCAAAAATTAGAGAATATCTAACTTTCCCTTTAATTAAGGGTAAAAAATGGCTTATCTATTTACATACACTGAAACAGAAAAACCAAAATATAAAGACTCATGGATCACTAATGAGCAGCAAGAAATATTTGAAATAACACGCTTTTACGATGAAATGGAGGCACTAGAATACCTTGATGATGTAATAGGAGGCAATGGCCTTACAACTGACTTAATGAGTTTTACAGATATGGGCCGCAAAGACTCACCAATACAACTCACTTTATTTGATTACGTCCCCATGATTGAAGCTCTAGAAAGTTGGCATGAATTAATAGACAAAAATACAAAGTAGATATGTTCTTAGCCTACTCATCAACTTGACAGTAGGCTATTTAGCTTCTTTAGCATCCATTAAATTAGATTGAGCGATAACAGCTTTTTGGAATTCTGCATCAATTTTTTTAGTGCAAATACCCATGTCTTCGGCCTCTTTACGCCTTTTAGTTAAATATCCAATTCGCTTGTCTAACTTATTGTTCGCATGCATCAATGCAGGGCTTTGGATATTCAACATCGCTAGCAACCAGTCGCCTATATACACAATTACAGTTATAACTAAAGGAGTACAAACTGTTAAAACATTTAAAAAATCTGACTCTGAGTAGCAATATTGAAAAATTGCTAACGCAACGGTATTAGCGCCAGCAATAAAGGCTCCTATTTTTTTTGTATTATCTTTCAGAAGCCCCCCTTGCTAATAAAAGCTTTTCCACTAACTCTTCATCATCTTTCAAATCTATCCGCTCAAATCGAACAGTGCCATTTTCACCTGTTATTTCGATGGTTAAATACTTAGGAGGAAAAAATTTAGCTGTTAACCATCTACCTATGTTGTAAAACACATACCCGCAGTAAGGTAGGCATAATAAAATGCCTACCATCGCGATTAATTGTATGTATGCTTCAATTTCACTCATTATCTTTTATGATCTTCGCTTCTGGTCTAGTTCTATGACGTAAAATACGTTTTACTTCTTTGCTATAGATTGGGCTGTTACCTGTCCTGTGTTTTTTAGTAGTCTTAATAATGGCGCTGAATAAATCATCTTTTACAAAGTTTTGTTCATTACCTTTAATTCTAGCTAAAAATCCCTCATCCGACATTTTAGCTGTAACTACATCGCCGTCAGGCAATCGTATTTGCCAACCACTCGCACCTTCAAAATTAATTTTAACAAATCGAATATCTTTAGTTTCTTCGGTTTCAGTAACTTCATCGACTACCGTTTTAGCCGGCGTTTTGAAATTTTGAACGTCATCACTTTCATAAATCAATTCATTACCCTCTTCATCAGTAATCTTAAATTTAGCGTCTGTGGTGCCTTCCAGCGGCGCTTTAATTACTGTATCTAAGTCTTTGCGAAGCTCCCTGTTTAATACTAACTTGGCCACATCATCGTTTAATTCCAATGATTCATCATCATTAAAATGTAGTTTTGTTTTTCCTGATTTGGTCTTTTCAGTAAGCTTTATTGTACGCGACTTAATCTCTGCTATTGCACCGAGTACAGTGACAGAAGCAGTTGCACCACCTGCAAAACCTAAAAGAGTTAATGGGTTTATACCAGCGGCATTGAGGTATGTTACAAATTCAACAACAAACGACCCTTCAGAATGAGCTTTTACATCCAGCTCTAAGTCTGACTCTTCACCATTCAATGATTTGTCGGCATTTTTAAGCGCTTTTGATGTACTGATAATTGCGGCGCCAAGTTTTTCAGCGTCAATAGTGTGGTCTTTTGTTTCTGATGTATCATAAGATATTTCAAACACGTACTTAGTTTTATTATTCTTATCCAAAATTGCGCCTTAAGGTGATAAACAGACGCGGCATTATAGAGTAAAAACAACTAAATACTACACGTCCATATGTAATAAATTTCAGCCAATATATAACGATTCAAATTGATATACAAGAAAGTAGACTATACTGAAGTTAAAGGAATGCTCCTGCTATAAGAAACTTTCAAACTACTATTAATATTGCAAATCAAACAGGTATCTTTATACTCAACCGCAATCGTAAGTATTTTGCACACACCAAGAACTTAACCATTCGTGTGCTATTACAACTCGCAAGACTGTGGCCCGCTTTCTTCAATGAGTACGATTATGGGTAAAAATATAAAGAGTAAAATTTGAATAATAACAATAAAGAGAACTTAGAATTTATAGCACTTACCATATTAGTGTTACTACTTGCCTTTTATGGCGCCTCCATTACACCTGAGGCGCTAACTGGGATTGTAGCCTTAGGTACTGCGTATTTCAGTAATTAAGTTTTCAAATTTGAAATTAAATATTTACCAAAACTATTCACCGCTGCTCAGTTATCTTAATAGAGCCGAGAAGAATAGCAACGAATGGTTTGTGTATATTTAATTGTGTATATACAAATCTGAATAAAATTAGTAGCGCACAGTCCTACGGGTTTGCGCTCATCCATACGCTCTAACCTAATTTCTAATGTCAGCAGGCTTATGTAGCCCGATACCCCTTGTTACCACTCCTTCTAAGCAAAAGCCATCTTCAGGTGATACTTAAACAGGTGTGTAGTCACCTGATGCCAACATTAACAAACGCTTTCCTTTATGAATTATTTTACAAACAAAGCTGCCACTGTAAGTAGCAACCACTACATCACCCGTACTTACATTTACTGCGCGATCGACAATTAACAAGACGGCATCAAATATCCCCACCCCCTACATAGATTGCCCAGATGCTACACCTATAAAAGTAGCATCTGGGTGCTTGCTATATTGCGCTATCGGCGATTCAAAACCAGTAATACCCGCCTCGATATGAATAGGAATAACAAACATACACACTAAAATAAAACACTGTTTATTTATACAAGTATTAATTAGGTCAATTCATTTTGAGAGATAAACTAACTTATTGAGGAAAGTGAGGCTCTTGATTAAGATTTTCTAATGGGTTGTTTATATTGAACTTAACCGATAACTAAAATACTCGATTTGTAACAAGCGCCCTAACCGATTGATTTTATTGAATTGTAAAAATGATAAAAATTGCAAATTAACCGTACATAAAACCAGTAAAATTTAACTTTTAGTGATTATATTACAAGAACTTAACTCAATATAGCATAACATCATGGGGTGTCAGGGGTCGCAGGTTCAAATCCTGCCATACCGACCATTTAACCTCCTCTTTATTTCTTTTTCACTGTCATTTTTCTGTATTACCTTGTATACCTAGCATTTAATACTATGTGTTTAAGGATGACTTATGAAAAAGCGTATTGTGTTTCCCCTGCTTTTATCTCTTTTTATTTCAAGCTTTGCGTTTGCTCAGGGTAGTTTTCGACTTAAAAACGGAAATCTATTAAGTGTAGGTAAAACTAAATCTGACATTGTAGCTGTAGTGGGCGCACCACTTTATAAAGATGTGCTTAATGAAGCTGTTGATATTGGTAATGGCGACAATTTAGTTAAAACAGAAGAGTTTACTTATAAACTAAAAGGCTCAATTGGTGGAATGTACATTGTATTGATCCGTTTTGAAAATAATATTGTGACCAGTATTAGTTCAAAACAAGTCGACAGGCTTTAAATATTTTAGAGTTAGTTTTAAGCAGTTAAAAGCGCCATACGGCGCTTTTTAGTTTTTATTAGTGTGTAAGCCCTACGCCGTTACGCACCATGTCTTTGCCGTTTTCAAATACCTCGGCTGTTATCCCGCGCGCCAGTAATAACTGTTGTTTGTCGTCAAATACTGCAACAAAATGGCTGCCGTCTTTATTGCTTGTAGCCATACCTACACCCGATACACCTTTTAAGCCTAAGCCGCCGTTTTCTACCATAACTAAAAAGTTCTCTAGCTCTGCTAGGTTGTCGATTATGTCGTGCTCGTTATTCATAAATTGCTCTTTGTAAAATCTGCTTGGTTAATGCCTATTCGCAAAACGTAACCACTAAATTAAGCGAATAGGTATAAATTACTTGGGCGCTATTTTATAGCCGATTAAAATAAACATAAACCTTTGTATCGGGTTATTAAGTATATTTAGTACTAGCGCTTAAGGTTAAAAGCGCTCTACATTCAGTGACAAATTACTTAATGCGCAACCATACGGCTGGGTATTAATGCGGTAATAATCCGTATTTTTTGTGGCAGTTAAATTTATTAAAAGGTCATCTTGTTGCCCTACCGCACTTTGCTCTTGGCTTAGGCACATAGCTTGCGTAAGCGAGCGTAGTTTTGAATCGGTTAAAATATTGGCAAAACGCTGCACCGGTAAAGGCGGTATTTTAACAGGCGCTAATGCTTGGCTAATGGTCCGCTCGCTAAGTTTAAACCCGGCATTAGTAATATCTATTACACTGCGAGCAGGCCAGTACGAGTAGTTATAGCTGCTTGCTTTTTGCTGCGTACTTAAATGCGCAACGCCACTTTGCCCTATTACGGTCATTAAATTTCCTTTGTTGGATTTAATAACAACAAGGGCTGTGTTTTCATCAATACCAAAACCGTGCTTAATATCACCGTTTTTTTGCTTTGCGGTATTTAATGTACTCGTTAAGTTTAGCGTTTGATTTTGCTCACTAAAGCGGGTACTCAGTGGCCCATAGGTAAACGTGTTTAACCCGTTAAGTGCAGTAGGTTGTGGGGCAAGCTTTGCTTTTAATACCGCTTCGCTTTGGTGCTGTGAGAGATAGACGTTTTCGCTTTGTATTTTGCTTCCTGCACCTAGTCCTACAATAACAGGGCGAGTTTTAAGCGCGTTCGTCCAAGGGTAGGCAGTATTATTTTCATCATACAGTGCTTTTAAAGCATTTTTAGCCGTGCCGTCGCTAAATAAAACACCGGTACTGGTGTTTATTAAATTAACTAACGCCTCAACCCCATTATTACAAAGTGTTTGCTCAGCCTTTGTGAGCTCGGGGTATACATTGCTGCGATTATACAGGTTCATTTGTGAGTGACGCAGCGCCGGTAAATCACTACAGGTATTGTTAGTAATTGCTTTAGCAAGTGCTGGTGTAAGCGGCAACCATTGGCTGGTTACACCTTTTGGTAAAAGTGTTTTAAGCGCCTCTACCTGTGCGTATGGGTCGCGCTGGGCTGCGCTAATAATTAATAAGGTAGGTGTTGGGTTAGCAACCTTTAAGCTCCCCGCTATAAATTGCAATATGCCGTTGCTTTGTGGCTCAGCTTTTGGGGTGGTGTTTGCATGAGGTTGTTCGAGCATATCAAACACAAAGTTAAACTCTTGCTTTGTTAGGTTATTGAGTTGCTCGTTGTTTATATCTCGCCATTGCCAAAGCAGCTCACTTTTAGAGACTGCGTTTGCATTTTTGCTACTAAGGGCACGTAAGGTATTTAAAACATTTGCTTGGTTATTTGTATTGTTAGTGGGCCAATTTAATTTTATTTGCTCAATATTAGTATTGGTTACCTTAAACACACTTTGTGACTTTGAGTTATTTTGCGTATTGCAACTTTGCGCCGTATTAGCACTGCAGCTATTAATTGTACTACCGGCTAAAATAAGGGTTTGCTCTTGCTGCTGGGCAGCCCCTTTAAATGAAAATAAAGTAAATAAAACGAATATAAAGCTCACTCGCTTAGTAAAAAAAGCACGGGTACGCATAACGCTCTCAAAAATGATCTAAATAGGCGTTAAGTTTAACAGCATGTAATTGCAGGCTAAATAGTAAATGTGGGTCTCAATGATTGCGACACATGGCATTAGTGTATAAAGCTAGTTTGACTGCTAGTTACAAAAGCGCGATGTGCGTTTTACGCAGCCAATACTCTTACATTTAATCATTAACCTTACTTATTGTGCTTACTCTGTTTTACAAACAAATTAGAGGCTATATCAATAGGGTAATTATCGTTTATTAGCTCGCTAATAAATTCAGAACACGCAGATGGCGGAGCAATTAAATAGCTTTTATGCTTAGCGCGCGTGATCCCTACGTACAATAAACGTCGCTCCTCTGAATGATTAAAGGTATCTTGTGCGGGCAATAATGCCTCAACAAGTAAATTACCCGGATTATTGCTTGGAAAACCTAACTTTCCCTGCTCAAAACCTATAATAATACAGTAATCGGCCTCGAGTCCTTTAGAGCCATGCAGCGTCCAAAAATGCAGTGGGTTAGCAAAGTTGTTACCTGCTAAATGCTGCTCTACCTCATTAAGCATAAACCGATAGCGGCTCAATACGGCAATACTGGCCGTGATATTATTTTTATTAATTGTGGCTATAGTTTGCTGCACTTTTAGTGCTACTGACTTTTTACCTTGGTGTAAATCGTCAAGTAACACAACTTGAGGGGTACTTACTTGCGTATGTGTGGTGATGTGCTTTTTATATTGTTCAGGGTTTTGCATTACGAAGCGCCCCGCTACCTCACTAATACTGTTGTTATATCTAAACGTTTTTTGCAATAACGTGAGTGAGTGACTGCCTATTAAATCGTTAAACTGCGTGGTGAGCGCCAAATTACCACCTGAAAACCGATAAATAGCCTGCCAATCATCGCCAACCGCAGTAAAACAAGGTTGTGGACCACTCTTTATTAACGTATTTAAAAACGCCATGCGTGCGCATGAAATATCTTGAAATTCATCAACTAAAATATGGCGCCAAGGTACACTTACCTCCCCCAATTTAACCGCCTGAGCTGCGCTTGCAATCATGTCGTCAAAATCAATAGCATCTTGCTCTTTTAATTTTTCGTAGTATGCACGCTGCATTGCCACCAATAATATTGCATAACTTTTATGATTTATAATGCCACTTTTAGCTATTCGCGCTGCTATTTGAGCGTTAGATAGTTGCTCACCCCTTATTGCGCTTAGGCAGTTTAAGTATTTATTTATATTTTGCTTTAACAGCCCTGTTGCAGATAAACGCTCGTACACTGCGTGGTTATCTACGGGGTTAATGTGTACTTTATGTTTTTGTAGTTGTGCTTTTAAACGCTGCTCAAGCTGAGCTTCTTGCCAATTGTAGTGAAATGTTTGCACCAACGCATGGCCCTGTTTTTTATGGTGCGCGCGTACATATTTAATATGCTCGCTATTGTGAAAGTTAGGTGCATGCTGCACTGAATTACCTTGCCTATCTGTCACAAAATGCGCCAAGTAAATCTGGTGCTGTGGCAAGTAAAAATCGGCGGTGTCATCATTTTGGTAAGTGTGTTCAATACCATACATGTAAAGCCAGTTGGCAATTAATAAGTGCTGATAACTGCTTACTTTTAGCCCCGATAAGGTGTGATAGGTTTGTGCTTTTAAGGCGGTTTTAGTTGCGATTCTAGTTTCGGTATTGAGGCTATCAGTAGGTTCGTACAGTGTCTCAACAAAGGTTTTACAAAAACGTGAGTCTGTTTTTAGGGTATTACTAAGCCACTGTGTAAACCATTGATTAAGCGCCATAGCATCGTTTGCAAAAGGCGATAAGCTACGTGTTTTATTAGCGCTTTGCAGTAACTTAAGCCCCAGCGCATGAAAGGTTAAAATAGTAGGCGGCGTAACGTTTAAGTTTGCTTGCTGCGCCCTTAAATTAAAGCGTTGATTTAATTCGTTTGCCGCATTTTTATTATAAGCAAGTATCAATATTTGCTCGGGCTTTACACCACCGTGGGCAATTAAATCCAATGCCTTTGCAACCATTACTGAGGTTTTGCCAGTGCCAGCGGCCGCTAGCACTAAATTTTTGTCGTTATTGCGTATAACAGCAAGGCGTTGCTCATGTGTGAGCGGGTTTGATTCAACCACATTATAAAAGTCGGCTCTTGCCGTTAGTGTTTTTTGCTCATAACTTTTACGTAGCTGCTCTGTGGCATGCGCTACTGTTGGTGAGCTACTTAAAATAGTTAAAAACTTAATATTAATGGCCGATAAATGCTGCTGCCATAGTGCAGGTATTGCGCCGTACTGCTGTGCCAGTGAAAACACCGCCGATTTTAATAACGGCACGTTTGAGTCGCGAAGATACTCGTTTGTTGCATAACGTTTTACAAGCGTTTTTGCTGTATTCACTTTTTCTTCTAGGTGATTGGCAAAAACGCTGTTTAGCTGCTCACTAAGCGTTTGAGCCTGCTGTTTATTTAAAAAGCTAATTACCGTTTTTTTATTATGGTTGAGGGTTATTTTCCCGCTAAACAGGCCTTTTTTAAATTGTGTAAAATTAGTAAAGTCGCTAATTAAATAGGCGCGTGAAGTAGTATTTTTAAAATGTATAACGAGTGAACTTTGCTTAATAGTAACGGTGCTAATACGTGTAAAAAAACGTCCTAACCAGCTTGGAGTGGCAATAAACTGCGCCATAAAACCTTGAATAAACTAAAATTAAAAATAAATTTTATCACAGTTTAAACGCCAAGGCGCGCCGCGCCTTAAAAGTGGCAGCCTGGTTAACCAAAGCATGTACAAGCAGGCCTCATAAATAGCCCAAAGGCTGTGTACATTGGGTGTTTAAACTGCGCTAAACTCCTCCTAAAACAATCAACTCGTCTTAAGTATTTACTCTAAACAGGTGTTTATATTAGTTTAATTTTTCAGCTTAAATATTGAACAAATTGCACTATTGGTTTAATGTGAAGCTTTTATTAAACGAGAAATAATATGGATTTAACTAAGGAAGAGTTAAGTTTTATTTCGTCTGTTGTAGGCAGTAACAAGGACAATACAAACGATAACTCGCAGCTTAGCTTAAAAACGGCTTTGCCAGATACACTAAAAGGTTTGTTATCTCACGCTAAATTAACCATGCTAGCTGAGGTAGGCCATTATCAGTTGTGGTTTCCGCTTGAGTTTAAGCTCAACGATGACGGCTACTTCAACCCCGTACTGAGTGCGCCTGAGGTAATTGATACCGAAGGTGTAGACAGAAGCTGGCGTTATTCAGACCTGCATTTACAAAGCGAGCGCTTTTATGTGCTTTCGCTCTCAAGCAGTGGCGTGCTATTAAAGCCGCGCGATCATCGCTATAGCCTTACCCACGCGCAACATATTACATTTAAACTACCCAATAAGAAAAAAGTCACTCTGCTTATAGATTTAGTCCGTAAAACTAATTTAGGCTATGCCGCAAAAATTGTCAGTATCAAAAGTGGTAAAGAGGCATTACGTGAGTATTTATTTGAAAAACATAAACGTGAAAACGCAACCTTGTACGAAAACACGGCAGGTGTAACTGAGCATTTCTAGTTGCAGGCCGTTAATTGCAGCGATAAGCTAACGCCTTTATAAAGCGACAAGTTAAAGGCACACAATGAGCGACACTTTATACCCAATTGGTACCCCTAATAAACCATGGAACGACAGTGATAAAGCAGCATGGTTACAACTTCAACAAAAAAAGCGCGATTATAACCAGCTCGTAGTAAGTAAAATTACCCAGCCTAATGAGTTTTTAGATGTTGAGCAGTACGGCGAATTAAATTATTCGCCACTTAGCTTTGCACTTTATTTATTTAAAAGTAAAAATTGGCAAAGTGATCGCCCTACCGTGTTAATTACTGGGGGTGTGCACGGCTACGAAACAAGTGGCGTTATGGGTGCGCTGGCATTTGCTCAAACCGCTGTTGCACCTTATACAACGCGTTTTAACTTTATTATTGCGCCTTGTATTAGCCCGTGGGGTTTTGAAACCATAAACCGCTGGAACCCAGAAGCTATTGATCCAAATCGCTCTTTTTACGATAACAGCCCTGCCCAAGAATCTGCAGCTATTATGAAATATGTAGCCTCGCTTAACACTGAGTTAGTTGCGCATATTGATCTGCACGAAACCACAGACACAGACAACAGTGAGTTTAGACCCGCTTTGGCGGCGCGCGATGGTAAAATTAACACCAACTGGAACATACCAGATGGTTTTTATTTAGTGGCTGATAGCAAAAAACCAGCACCTGATTTTCAAAAAGCCATTTTAAATAGTGTTGAGAAGGTAACGCACATTGCCCCCAGTGACGAAAACAATCAATTAATTGGTGTACCGCAGGAGCAATTTGGCGTTATCAATTACGCCGCTCGCGAATTGGGCTTATGCATGGGCTTTACTAATGCCCCTTATGTAACGACAACCGAAGTATACCCAGATAGCCCAAGTGCCTCAGATGAGCAGTGTACTCAAGCCCAAGTTGCTGTTATTACCGGCGCGTTAGATTATTTAAAGTCACTTTAGTGGCTTTTAATACCCATGTGCGATAATACTTAATCATTTTGCGGGGTTGAACGTGTCGCTACCTTCGTTACAAAAAGCTCATTTACGACTGCATGGATGCAGAAGGGAGAGCAATGCAGGAGCAATTGCCAAGAACAACTAAATAGCGAATTTTTTGCCAAGCTATCAACATGTTTTTCTAGCCTCAAGATAGCTAACTTAATTAAGCAAATTAGTATAAGTTATAAACTAATTTAAATTAGGAACCTACGATGAAGTATAAAAATAAGCATGCCGAGGTAACTTTATCCGTTGAGGGCAATATCATTATTGCCCAATTTAGCGGAAATTTAGACCTAGAGCTATTGGCCAACTTTAAAACTGCCCTTTTTGATACTGTGGCTGAATTTGAAGGTAAGCAATGGGGTTACATAAGCGACTCATCGTGTGTACTTGCAGCTACGCCCGATGCAGAGCAAGAAATGGTCGCCATAAGCACACAAATGCAGCACACTAATTGCTTGATAAGTGCATTTGTACTCACCTCCCCTATTGCTATAAGCCAAATGCAGCGAATAATGCAAAACGCTAAACGCGATGTAGATTTTAACCAATGTTTATTTGATAACCTAGATGCTGCAAAACGTTTTATTTCATCGCAATTAAATAATGGCGTGAGCTAACTTTAGCCCAAGCCATTGCTAGTTTTTATAAAACTGGCTTGTTTTAGTAATCGCTATGTCAGGGTTTTCTAAGGCGGTAATCACAAAGCTAACTGGGGTCACTTTTGTTGCTATGTCGTAGCCATCGGCGGTGACTGTAACCGGAATTTTTTTCATCACTCCTGGCAATACCAAAATAGAGCTTGGCGCACTAAGTGTGGCCACAGGTAGGCCTTCAATGGCTACGCCGTAGTGCAATGGCTGCTGGGTTTTATTGATGATAGTGAGTGTGTATGGGTTTTCTACCAAGCCTTCATAATTTACACGGTATAATGCGTTTCTGTCACGCAGTACCGATGCCTCTATTGGCGTACGTTGCAATACCCACGCAATCATAGAAATAAGTAATACCCCTGTTAATACACCATACCCCACTAATTTAAGCCTAAATGGATTGGTTTTTTTACCTTCTAGCTGTTTTTCGCTGGCGTATTTAATTAACCCTTTTTGATAGCCAAATTTATCCATAGTGTCGTCACAGGCATCAATACATAAGCCACAATTTATACACTCGTATTGCAAACCGTTACGAATATCTATGCCCGCGGGGCATACCTCTACACATAAATTACAATCAACGCAGTCGCCTAAATTAAGGGCTTTAGGATCAGCTTTGCGTTTGCGAGGGCCTCGGTTTTCACCGCGCTTTGCATCGTAGCTCACTACCAATGTATCTTTATCAAACATCACCGATTGAAAGCGAGAATACGGACACGCCACGTTACACATTTTTTCGCGTAAAAAGCCAGCATTTCCATAAGTACAAAATGCAAATAAAAACACCCAAAAGCTGGTAATGCCCGACCACTGTAAGGTAAACATTTCAAGGTATAAACTTTTAGCGGGTATAAAATACGCCATAAACGACGTTGCAGTAAGCAGCGATATAACAAGCCACGCAGCATGTTTTGTTATTTTTTTACGCCACTTTAATGCACTCCATGGCGATTTATCTAACTTTATACGCTGATTACGAGTACCTTCTATACGTTGCTCAACCCAACTAAACATTAACATCCAGATTGTTTGGGGGCAGGTATAACCACACCACACTCGGCCAAGCCAATTCGTGACAAAAAACAAAGCAAACGCGCCTACCATAAATAGCAGCGCTAAAATCATAAAGTCTTGCGGCAGTAAGGTTAAACCAAAAATAGTAAACTTTTGCGTGGCTACATCAAGTAGCACGGCTTGCTCACCTTTGTATTGAATCCAAGGAATGGCAATAAACATAAGCATAAGTAACCAACCAAGGTTACGGCGTATTTGTTGGTAAAAGCCTTTTTGCTCACGAATATAAATAGGCCCTGGTGTGTTATAGGGCTTGATGATCATATCTTCTTCTTTAATATCAAACTTCATAGTAGCTACTTAATAGTGACGGTATTAATGCTACTTTTGCAACTTTCAGACCAAGCTGAAAGCTTAACTAACTAATTGATATTAAATAAATTTATAAATTACCGGAAAAATCAATCCGCGATATTTAACGAATAGCGCGATATATCACGTATTTTTGCTTATTCCTAGTTTACGCATTTTTGAGCGCAAAGTACTCTCGGGCAAACCTAATTTGCAAGCAGCGCCTTTATCGCCAGATATTTGCCACTGTGACAATTCAAGCACCGCAATAATGTGCTGTTTTTGCGCCTCTGCAAGCGTAAGTGATGTATTTACAGCTGTGCTTGCATCGCCATGCAATGGCTGACTCAGTTTAAGGACAGTATGTTTAGTTAAAATAGCTTCGCGCTCTAGTACGTTTTGTAACTCGCGAATATTACCAGGCCAATCATAAGCTTGTAGTTGGCTAATTGCTTTTTTACTCACCCCTTTTATTTGCTTTGCTAAGCGTTTATTTAGTTGAGTAATTAAATTGGTGCATAAATAAGGAATGTCTTCTTTGCGCTCTTTAAGCGCTGGCACTTTAATAGGAAACACATTAAGGCGGTAATATAAATCAATTCGAAAGGTGCCCTTTTGCACCATTTGCCATAAGTCGCGATTGGTTGCTGCCAATACTCTAATATTTACCTTAAGCGTAGTACTACCGCCAACCCGTTCAAACTCTTGCTCTTGTAATACCCGTAGCAATTTACTTTGCGCTTCTAATGGCAGCTCAGCAACTTCGTCTAAAAACAGTGTGCCTTTGTCGGCCAGTTCAAAGCGGCCTTTACGTCGCTCGTTTGCACCGGTAAACGCACCGCGCTCGTGGCCAAATAATTCAGACTCTAACAAGCTTGGCGTAAACGCTGCGCAGTTCACTTTTATAAAAGCTTGATTACTGCGTTTACTTAACCGGTGTAAGTTACGCGCCACCAGCTCTTTGCCAGTCCCATTTTCACCTAAAATTAATACTGTGCTGTCGGTTTCGCTAACGAGTTTAATTTGCGCCAACATAGCTTGAAAAACATGGCTCTGACCAACTAAACCTGAGTCTTGCCAGTCTTCGTTAAGCTCTGCAATTAGGTAGTTATTTTCATCTTGCAGCTGCTCACTTAAATGCTTAACTTGCTCAAGCGCTTGCTTAAGTTCGTTTTGGGTTTGCTGCTGCGCCGATATATCGCGAAATACCGCGACCGCACCAATTAACTCACCTTGCCTGTAAACGGGGGTTGATGTGTATTCTACTGCAAACGAGGTGCCGTCTTTGCGCCAAAATACTTCGTTTTTAACCTCGCGGCGTTTGCCATCAAACATGGTGCAATATATTTGGCATTCATCGGCTGGATAAGGAGAGCCGTCGGCGTGGCTGTGATGATGATACTGGTGTATTTTTTTGCCCAACAATTCTTGGGCTTTCCAGCCTGTCATACGTTCAGCGGCTGGGTTAACAAACACCGCATTGCCCGATAAATCAAAGCCGTAAATGCCCTCTCCTACCGCATTAAGTAAAAGTTTGGGGTCATTTAAAAATTGTTTTATCATTGCATCATCCTCGCGAAATATCACGATTATTATGCCATAAAGTGACGCGCTAAACAGTTAAATAAAGTGGCCTTTAATATAAGGCTTAAATAAAGCGTTAATATCTATTTTTGCATTTAACTTTGCCGCAATTAAATAAAGCCCAGCGAGCTTACGATGTATAAACAACGCATCAACGGGCGGTGTATGCCATTGCTGCGACTGTGCGCTCAGCTCTAGCCCTGCATTTTTAATATTTGTTGCTAAGGGACTGTTTTTAAAATCAAACTCGCCAGTGGTTCTTAGCGGCTCACACGCCATTAGAAACAAATCAATAACATGACTTTTGTAAGAATCTAGTAGGGTATCTTTAAAATAACCTATTTCTCGTGCTGCGCTTAACACGCCCGCCCTATTGTTTTCAGTGCCTGCAATAAATAGTGACAGGTAAGCCTTGCTCAACTTACTCGAGATCTCTCGGGTTGCCCCAAAGTCAAATAACACAATTTGCTTACTCTGAGTCTGATAATGAAAATTAGCAAAGTTAGGATCGGTTTGAATTAGCTTAAACTCAAACATTTCTTTAAAAAATAAATCTATGAGCCTAGCTGCAATGTTATTTTGCTCACCTTGAGGTAAATTGCTAAGCGCTTCTATAGGCGTTGCTTGCACATACTCCATTGCCAAAATACGTTTAGTGTTGTGAACACCATATACTTTAGGCACTTTAAAATTAACGTGCTGGCTTAGCAACTCACCGTATCTTTTAAGGTAGTGTGCCTCGCGTTCATAATCAGCCTCGGCAAGTAGCTGCGCTTTAGCCTCATTTATGAGTGGCTGTATATCAAGCTCTTTAGGGATTAACCGCGCAATGTTTAATAGTGCAATAACATTGTCTACATCGCTATGTACACTTTGCGCTATACCTGGGTATTGAATTTTTACCGCCAGCTTTTCACCATTTTCTTGATAAGCTAAGTGCACTTGGCCAATAGACGCCGCTGCAAATGGCCTAAGTTCAATATGCGAAAAACGATTAAGCCAGTCTTCACCCCATTCACTTTTAAGTACCTTAACTAATTGATTGTGCGGCATTGGGTTTGCATCAGCGCGAAGCAATGCGAGTAATTGAGTAAGTTCAGGACTTAATAGCTCGCCAGCATCCATAGACAGTAATTGCCCTAGTTTCATGGCAGCACCACGAAGGTGTGCTAGCTGAACAGCTAGTTTTTCTATGTTTTTAGGTTGTAAGAGTAAAGCTTTATTATTCCAACCATTACCCGAGAGCGCACTTTTAGTGCCATCTATAAGCATGTTGGTTGCAACACCACCGGCTAAGGAGCCAAGCTTTGCAAATCGAGAGAGTCTTGAGGTAGGTATGCTGCGCGAAGCTGCCATTATAAAAACCTAATTAGCCTGAGAAACAGGCTAATTAATACGTACATATTACTGGGCTCGATCTAATTAACCAAACGTTTGGGTAATAAAACTATCGCAAGCAGTGTGCTGTACATTAAAGGCGCGGTACTAATTTAATTGCCCCTTCAACCACTTTCATATCAAGGGGTAATTTGCTTAGCAGCATCATTTTAGGGTCGTCCATATTTAACGTATAAACAGGGTTGAGGGCTAAAAAAGCATTAATTACTTCCATCGCTTCATTATCAAGCGCCGCTAAATTACCTTTAAAGCCACCTGCATCCACACTCGAATCTAGTAGTTTAACATTGCGTAAAAACACGGCTTTTTTTTCACTGTCATAAAACGGGCTGCCTTCAATTTGCAGCTTTAAGCGTACTGGGTATTTTAGTGCAAATGCATTTATTTCTGCACTGGAGTCTGCACCAAGTACTACTACATCACGGTTATCTGGACCAATATTTACACTTAAATCGTTTACATCAAACTGCACTGGCAGCCCCATTAAGCTCACCTTTTCGCTTAACTTAGGCAACTGTTTACCTAGCACACTTTCTACTTCTGAGCTGGTAAATGAGTAAACAGACACGCCTTGTGTAGAATTACATGCGCTTAAAAATAGTGTGGTTAAAAACAGTAATAAAATTCTCATGCTAACCTTTATCCTCGTTGTAATTATAAAAAAGCCGCTTAAACAGCGGCTTTTATTATGCAATACCTGTAGTTCATACAAGTTAATTACATATTATGCTGTAAAAATAGCTTTAATTTTAGCTAGTGTGTCAGGCTCAACTGAACCCTTACTGAGCGCTAATAGCTGCTTTAAATAATAGTTTAAGTCAGCATGCTCACCACGGTGTTTATCATCAAGCATGGCTACTTGCTCTGCCATTCTAAGCGCTGCATTTTGCGAGCTTACATTGGCAAGAATTTCCATTCTTGTAATAAGCTGTTCACTACTAAGCGACGTCGCTAACGGAGCTTGAAATTGGCTTGGCACTACATCGTTGTTTTCAAGTGCAGTGATCAGCGCTTCAAATTGCGCATGCTGCGCTTGGCTTGTAAGTAAAGCTAGCTTTTCGTCAATAGCACTTAATAATGCTGCCACTTTTGACGCAAGCGATTTATATTGTGCGTAGCCTTTTACTTTGGTTTCTAGGTCATGCAATTGGGCTTTTTGATTAACTTGCTCAAGGGCACTTTCTAGCTCAGCCAGTTCTATTGCAGCTTGTTTATCTGTTTCGTTTTGAGCCAGCTTTTGCTGCTCAAACTCACTGCTACGTTTGCTAAAGGTTTCATCGTTATACTGGCGAAACTTTTGCCACAGCGCATTTTCGGCTTTTAAACCTGCAAAACCTATACTTTGCCATTGCTGTTGTAATTGCTTTAACTCTTGGCATGCTGCAGCTAAATCTTCACTTTGCGAAAGCGCTGAGGCGCGCTCCACTAAGGCATTTTTTTGTGCTGCGTTACCTTTATGGTATGCATTTAATATAGCAAGTACGCTCTGCTGCTGTGTTTTAAAGCTTTCGTTTAATACGCGGTATGTTTTAGGGTCAACTTTACCCACGCTACGCCACGCTTTATTTAAACGGTTGTATTGGCTTTCAAACTGCTTCCAATCAAAGCTTTCAATAGCGGTGTCTTGCTCGCTTAGTGCTTGCATATCGTTTATCAGTACTTCACGCTGGGCTTTTGCAGCTTCGCGCGCCACTTCTTGCTCGGCAAAGTAACTACGACACGGTGCAAACAACAGCTCTATGTTGCTATCAAACTGCTCACCTTGTTGCTTTTCTTGCTCTGTATCTAAACGGCCAAGCTCGTTCCAACGCTTACGAAACGTTTTAACTTGCTCAGCGCGATGTTGTGGGTCGTCACACGGTTGGTCGACTAACCCTGCTACTTCTTCAAGTAAGGCTTCGCGTTTTGGCGCGGCTGCGTATTTTTGCCAATCTTTTGCTTCTGCAAGTTGTGCTTCTAAATCGGCTTTTAAGTTTACTAGTGGCTGCTGAAATTGCGGTGTTAACTTATCAAACAACTCTTCAAAGCCTTTAAATACACCAAAAGCAACATTAAAGCGGCCTTGCTCAATAAGGCGTTTTACATCGCGTGCTTTACGTTTGGCTGTACTTTGGTTTTTTTCAAGCGGTTTTGTCAGCTCACTCATTTGCGCTAAAAAATGCTTTTTATGCGTATTTAATTGCGATTTAAAGTTTTGCTGCAATGCCCCATCAACCACATTTAAATGGCTACGAGTTTGTTTAAATGCGTTATTAAAACGAGTTAAAACATCATCGTAATCAGCTAGCTGCTGCGCAGGCTCAATTTCTTTAAGCTGTTCAAAAGCAATTTTATACTGTGCAATTGCGCTACTAAGCTCTGGTAGTTTAGCCACCTGATTGAATAGTTTTTCAAGCTTTGTAATAACTTGCTTAGTTTGTGCGTTATCGCCGTGTTGGGCATCGGTTAACGTTTGCTTAGCTTGCGCTACTTTAGCCTCTAACCAATCTTGCTGAATTTGCTCTGGGGTTTCTAAGCCTAATTGCAACGCGTTTTCTATTTCTTCGCTCAATGCCTCAAGTGTTGCCAGAGCTAATAATTGGCGTTGTTGCTCGGCTAAACGCTGCTGTTGTTGCTCGTGCTGAGCTTTTAACGTAGCAATATGCGCATCGAGTTTATCAGTAATGCTGATGTATTTTTTATCTAGCTCTTTAACGTGCTCTTCGCTTAACCATTTAAGTTCAAGTGCTTGCCACTGCGCCATTAATTCGCCGGCTTGTGGGTTTACTATGGCGTAATCGTTTTTATCTCGCAGGGCGTTTAGCTTAGCTAAAATAACGCGTGTTGCGCTCTCTACCTGAGCGGGCATTTCAATCGCTAAGCGTTCGTTTTCAATGTGTTGCTCAAGCTGCTGCTTAGCATCGCCTTTAGCGTGCTTTACTAATGGCTTAATAAGTTGATGCGTTATAACAAGCTCTACAAGTTGGCTTTGAAGCTCTTCGCTGCCCTCTTTAAACGCTTTTTCAATTAATTTAGGATTAGCTAAGCGCTTTAAAAGTTTAACGCGTACTTGTAGTTCTTTCTCTGCAAAGGCGAGTTTTTCTAGTGTTTTAACCGGTGCAAAACGGTCTATATACTCACTTTTAATTTGCGTGCTCAGTGCACTTTCGTTGTTTAACACTGCGTTTGAAATTTGTATTTCGGCTACATCTTTTAGCGCGTGATCTTGTTTATAGGCTTTCCACCACAGTGGTAAGTTATTTACTTTTTGTAATGCTTTGCGGCGTATTTCGGCTGAATTATCTTCCAGCGCTAATGTGCTTAAAATTGATGCGTCGCGCTCTACATCAAGTTTTTCAATTGCGTCTAGACGAACTTGCTGCTTTGGGTGTTTCCACTTAGGTGTAAAAAGGTGTTTAAAGATCATGTTCACTAAACCTAGCTATTTCGTTTTCTGATTTAAATTCTTTTTGTAGTTGTGCTTTTGTCTTTTGGATCATTTCGCCATTAGCGCCAATGGTAAATTGCTCGTTTGATTGCGCTATTTTAGCTTGGTAAAGCATAACAAGTTGCACCGTTTGTTGCTTTTGCTCATCAGAGAGCGGCGTGCCATCGGGCCATTTACCGGTTGAAGCACCGTACTGTAAACGCTCAAATAATTCTGGGGTTATATTTTGTACAAGGTTGTCAATATTCATGTCATCTTTTCTTTTTTAGAGTCACTAAAATAACGCGGTTTACTAAGTACCAAATACAGCCAACACCAATCGCTACTGTATACGCGTACCATTGCAGGGTTTCTTTTGCGGGTTGTAAAAAGTATAAGCAAAAAAAGCCACCTAAAAATAGTATGAGCGCCAAGAAAGAATGGTTCATAAACATTTGCTGTTTTTTAATTCGCTGTTCGCGCTGAAGCTGTTGTACCTGCTCAGAGTTAAGCGCGCCAATGTTACTATTGCAATGCGGACACTGCTGATGTTTATCTGAAATTGATTTTGCACATTTGGGGCAATGAATAATCGCCATACTACTCTCCATACTACGCATAAAAAAAGCGCCTTGCGGCGCCTTTTATTGTACTTGTTTTATTGCTCGTTGTCTTTTTTGAATTTAACCCAGTAGTCATCTACGGATTGTTTCATTTCTTTGCGCAATAACATAATGCCAAATAAGTTAGGCAAGGTCATAACGACAATTGCAACGGCTGCTAATTTCCATACTAAAGTGGTATCGGCAAACGAAGCCCAAAAGAACGCAGCAACATAAAATACGCGATACGGCATAACTGAGCGATTACCAAGTAAGTAAATCATGGCACGGTCGCCGTAGTACGACCACGCAATGGCAGTAGAAAACGCGAATAGCAATAAGCCTATCGATACTATGTACTGGCCGCTATCACCAAAAAAGCCTCGGGTAAACGCTTTAGTTGTCAGCTCTGCTGAGTGCACTAACGATTTACCTATTAAACTAATGCTGTCGTCGGTTGGCATGCCGTTTTTAACTTCAACAATACCTGTGTACTTATGTTTGTCGGTAATACCAAAACGTATGTCTTCACCAATTGAGCGTGAATGTAATACGGTAAAGCCATTACTTGTTGGTTCGCCATTAACTACATCAATGTTGCCGTTGAATAGCTCTACCTTGCTATCGTTACCGTTTAGGTAATTGTATAGCTCTTGGCGCTGCGCTTCGTTGGTTTCTGAGTAGTCACCTTTAATAATGCTCATTGACGATCGTTCAAAATGTGTTTCGAATTTTTCATTCCACACACCCGACGATAAAATAACTAAGCCTGTTAATGTACAAATAATAATGGTATCGATAAACGGCTCTAAAATTGACACCATGCCTTCAGACACAGGTTCATCAGCTTTTGCCGATGCGTGGGCAATGGGTGCAGAACCTTGACCGGCCTCATTTGAGAACAAGCCACGGTTAACACCTCTGTTAAATGCATACGCAAAAGAGGCACCTAAAAAGCCACCGGCTGCAGCAGAGCCTGTAAATGCATCAACAAATATTGACGCAAACGAAGGACCGATGTTTTCAATGTTATAAAAAATAACACCTAACGCACCTATGATATAAATCACGGCCATTATGGGCACAACACGTGATGTAATAGCAGCAATACGACGAATACCACCTAAAATAACCAATGCAAGTAAAATAGATAACACAGCACCGGTTGCCATAGGTGCAAAGCCAAATGTGGCTTCCATACCCTGCGCTATGTTGTTAATTTGTGGCAAACTGCCCGTACCAAAAGAGCTAATTACAGTGGCAACGGCAAATAAAATAGCAAGCCACTTCATGTTTAGGCGTTTATCCATGTAATACATAGGGCCACCGGCCATGGTACCATCTTGGGTTTTTTCACGGTATTTATGTGAAAGTGTAACTTCTACAAATTTGGTAGTCATACCAAAAAATGCCGTCATCCACATCCAAAATAATGCCGCGGGGCCACCAATAGAAATAGCCAAGGCTACCCCACCAATGTTACCTGTACCTACCGTACCAGAGAGCGCAGTAGCCAGTGCTTGAAAATGAGTTGTGTCACCCTCGGTGCCTTTTTTATCAAATTTACCTGTAACTACTTTACACGCATGTTTGAAATAACGAATTTGTGGGAACTTTAAATAAATAGTAAAAAATAGACCGACTCCTAGCAGCACATAGGGAAACCAAACTGCGCCCCCTAACATGCCATCTAGGCTATCTAAAAGTTGTCCGAATGCATCCACGCTAAATACCTCTTATTATTTTATTTGAGACTGTTGATTGTTTATTACTTACTCAGAGCTAGGTAATACGATAACTAAGCTATTGCGCACTTTTATTATTTGTTAATTTTGTAATAAAAAAGGGCAACATTTTAATGTTGCCCTTACCTTATACTAATTTATCTTAATTTATCAACGACATTTACGATTGCCGCTAAAGTATCTTGACCAAATTGATACGAGCGGCGGTCTGACCAGCCGTAATCTGGGTCTGGTAAGTCGTTATTGTCTTTAAAAGGCATCTCAATTGTGTAAGTAAGTGCTTTAAATTCTTCTGCCGTTGCAGATGAGCCAACTGTTAAATTAGCTTTGCCCGGCTCGTCTTTATCGTAACCGTGCTCATCTTGAAACTCTGGCGTTATAGTAAGTAGCGCAGCTTTAAAGCTATCTTCTAAGTCTTTTAAGCGGTCATCGTAGCTTGGAATACCTTCACTGCCTGCCACAAAGTTATAAGGAATAGCTTCATCACCGTGTATATCTAAATGCATATCGAGGCCAGTTTCGCGCATTTTATTCAGTACTAAATACACTTCTGGGCTATTTTCCATGCTAGGCGTTTGCCATTCACGGTTTAAGTTAACGCCTTTTGCGTTAGTACGAAGGTGACCACGTACGCTGCCATCTGGGTTCATGTTTGGTACTACATAAAATACAGCTTTTGATAAAAGAGCAGCGGCATGCGGGTCTTCATCATCTAGTAGTTTGTGTAATAGCCCTTCTACAAACCATTCTGCCATAGTTTCGCCTGGGTGTTGGCGCGCTGTGATCCAGATTGTTTTTTTATCTTCACTAGGCTGACCAATTTTAAGCACGCTCATATCACGGCCATCAAGTGTTTCACCTAAAGTTTGTAATTGGCAAAGCTCTTCGCTTTGCGCCCAGGCTAATAAATCTAAATGACGGTCGTAGCTATATGGCGCAAAGTAAGCAAAATATACACTGGGGCATTCAGGCTCTAGTTCAAAGGTAAGCGTGCCATTTTCGTAATTTGAAGGCACACGGAACCATGTTTGACGGTCGTATGAGGCAACAGCTTGGTAGCCTTCCCATCCATCTGGGTAGGCAGAGTTTTCTAAATTATTAATGTTTAACTTATGCAGTTGATAAGGCGTTGTTTCTAGACGAAAGTGAAACCACTGGTAAAATTCAGACTGGTGATCGTTGTTTATCTCTAATTGAATATTTAACGGATCGTTGGCTTCGATAACCTTTATGTTACCACTATCAAAATTGCTGCTGATTTTCATGAAAAAACCTTAAGGTAGAATAAGTTTATCCGCTTTGTTAGGCACGTTGATATTTTGGATTAAATTGACTCTATTTTTGGTCACTAAATTACAAAAAAGAGCGGCCTAAAAGTGCAGAACTGACACTATTTAAAACCTGTACTGTGGATAATTAAACTATCTCAAGCAGATTGCAGGTTAAATAGTAAAATGCATTATTGAATGAAATCAAATAAGCATTTCAATAATTAAAGCCTACCACACAGGGTACACTTTAAAAATATAACGCGACTAAAAAAGCCAGCAAAAAAGCTGGCTTAGTATAATTGCGTTTAAATTAGCGAGGTAAGCTTGGGAAAGCAACTTCAGCCATATCACGCATACAACGAACAACTTGGCAGCTGTAGCCAAATTCATTGTCGTACCATACGTATAAAACAACGCGGTTACCTTCAACAATTGTTGCTTGCGAGTCTACAACACCTGCGTAGCGGCTACCGACTAAATCGGTAGATACGATTTCGGTTGATGCGGTGTAATCAATTTGGTCACGCAGTTCTGAATGCAGTGCTGTTTCGCGTAAAAATGCATTTAGCTCTTCAACAGAGGTGCTGCTATTAAGGTTTAAGTTTAATATAGCAAGCGACACATTAGGTGTAGGCACACGAATCGCATTACCTGTTAGCTTACCTTCAAGCTCAGGAAGCGCTTTAGATACCGCTTTAGCTGCGCCTGTTTCGGTAATTACCATATTAAGTGCAGCAGCACGTCCACGACGCTCTGCTTTGTGGTAGTTATCAATAAGGTTTTGATCGTTTGTGTATGAGTGTACGGTTTCTACGTGGCCGTTATTAATACCAAACTTATCGTTTAATGCTTTAAGGGTTGGTGTAATCGCATTGGTAGTACAGCTTGCTGCACACACGATTTTATCTTCAGGCTTAATGTCTTGGTTATTTACACCATAAACAATGTTTTTAATGTTGCCTTTAGCCGGTGCTGTTAATAGTACTTTTGCAGCCCCTTTAGACTCTAAATGCTGACCAAGGCCTGCTTCGTCTTTCCAAATACCAGTGTTATCAACTACGAGCGCATTTTCGATACCGTAAGCGGTGTAATCAACTTCACTTGGCGAGTTAGCATAAATCACTTGGATGTAGCTGCCATTCGCTTTAATTGCATTACGCTGCGTGTCAATTGTGATTGAGCCATTAAATGGACCATGAATTGAATCGCGACGCAGTAAGCTTGCACGTTTCTCAAGGTCGCCTTCTTTACCGCCACGTACAACAATTGCGCGTAAACGTAAGTCGGCATAAGGGCCTGATTTTTCGATTAGTAAACGTGCTAACAAACGCCCTATACGACCAAAGCCATACAATACAACATCACGCGGCTCTTTGGCTGGTGAGTCTGCAATTTCGGCTAATTCGTCTTTAACAAATTCATCAACTGTGCGGCCATTAGCAGCATCGCTGTACAAATAGCTATAAGCAAGTTTACCAATATCAATACGTGCTGAGTTTAGCTCCATTTTACTAATGGCTTCTAAAAACGGAAAGCTTTCGCGTAAACGTAATTTAGTGCCTTCAAATTGCGCTACAGTTTTGTGTGATTTGATAATATCGATAGTACTGGCATTAACGAGAGGACGGCCATATACAGCGATTTCTATGCCACGGTTACGATAAAGCTTACCAATGATAGGTTGCATGCTTTCAGCGTAATCTTGGCGTTCTTGCCAACTATTTGTATATTCTAATTCGTGAGATGAGGTCATTTTATTTACCTAATTTAATCATTTTGAACGGATAGCCTTTAAAAATGCATTAGATTTTGAGAGTAATGCACTTCAGGCAGGGCTATTCTAAGTTAATCTAAAGTTATTCTCTACTGTTAGCGCACAAATGATTGCGCTAGAATAGTAATGTATATATTCATTTGAGGTTAAGGGATGGTTTTAAGAGCAAGCGCAATACTAACAATGCTAGCGTTAACAGGATGCGAAGAACCACTGACTCTCGCTCAGGTATGTAAAGAAACACCTGGCTTTTGTAGTGATTTAAATAAAGATAGCCATTGTAAAAATGAGCGCTCAGAGGTTATTTTAAAACGCTATATAGAATATAAAAAACCCACAGATGAAAACAAATACCAATTGCTTAAGGGATTTGAGTCGTATAATCAATGTATTACTTTAGCCGCAAAAATAGAACATATTAAACTAAAGTCTAAAACAACATCGCGTATTGAAGGTCAGCTTACTAGCATTAAAGAGATGACCCGACTTTATCAAGACACAAAAAACACTAACCACCCAGGTTTGCTTTACTATCATTGGTCACGTAACAATGAGCAAAGTGCGCTGACTCGTTTACTTGCAATGGAAAATGATGAAAGCGTAACCAATAGTGCAGAAATGCAGTTTTATCTAGCCTCTTATTACATTAAGTTTGACGATGAAAAAACAATTGATTTGCTATATAAAACGCTTGAGCTAAATAAACAAGGTCAACAGCCAAACCCTGAAGTGTATACCTCGTTAATCAGCTTGTTTTATAAACATGATAAATATAAGCACGCTTACATTTTTTCGAAAGTGGCGCAAAGCGCTGGCATTGAGAATATAGATTTACTACCCATTGAGCACCAACTGATGAGCGATGGTAAAAATTTAGATGCGCTCGATGCCCTTGCTCAACAAACGTATGAACAAATACAAAACGGTGAGTTTGTATCGCCGCGAGAATTTTAGGTAAGCAAAACCCCTGGCATTTAATGTGTTTTAAAACATGATGCCAGATGGTTTTTTAAATAAAAAAGGCAGCTTACGCTGCCCTTTTTTATTTTGCTTTGCTTGTGCCCACTTCTACACGGGTTTTAAGCTTTTGACCTGGTCTAAAGGTCACCACGCGGCGCGCCGAAATAGGAATGTCTTCTCCTGTTTTCGGGTTACGGCCTGGTCTTTCTTTTTTATCACGAAGATCAAAGTTACCAAATCCAGAGAGCTTAACCTGCTCGCCTTTTTCTAGCGCTGAGCGGATTTCTTCAAAAAACGCTTCAACTAAATCTTTGGCATCTTTTTTATTGATCCCGAGCTTTTCAAATAGGTGTTCAGCTATGTCGGCTTTAGTAAGCGCCATATCTAGTCCCTCAACGATGCATTAAACTTTTCGGCCAATGTGGCCACCACGTTATCAACTACCAGATTGATATCTTTCTCTTCGAGTGTTCTATCAACCGCCTGCAGTGTTAGAGCAATCGCCAAACTCTTATAATTTGGCTCAATACCTTTGCCCTTATACACATCGAATAAGTTTAGGTCAACCAATTGATTTCCGCCAACTTTTTCTATTGTGCTTAAAATATCACCTGAATTAACGCTGTCAGCCACTAAAATCGCGATGTCGCGGCGATTTGAAGGGAATTTTGAAACCCCTACAGCTTGCGGTAAATTTCTTTTTTCTATTGCAGACATTTCTATTTCAAATACAAAAGTTGCGTTATTGATATCTAACGATTTTTGCACTTGAGGATGAAGAGCACCAAAAAATCCTACCTTTTTACCTTCAACATAAATAACTGCTGATTGGCCTGGGTGTAAACCGTCTGACTGTTCTGCTTTAATTTCAAAACGGCTTGTATCGTTGGTGATTGCTAATAAGGCTTCAACATCACCTTTTAAGTCGTAAAAATCAACGTTGCGTTTTTGCTCAACCCAATGCTCGCCGTGTGCAAGGCCAGTGATCACACCGCCAATGACAGGGACTTGCTGCAGGCCATTTTCTGCACTGTCGTCGCTGATAAATTTAAGACCATGCTCAAATAAACGAATACGTGGTTGTTGACGATTTTGATTATACGCAACCGATGCTAAAAGCCCTGGCATTAAGCTTACACGCATAGCCGACATTTCAATTGAAATTGGGTGCGGCAGTATAAGCGGATTACTTTGTGGGTGTATAATAGCTTGTGCTTTAGGGTCTACAAAGCTGTACGTAATTGCTTCTTGGTAGCCACGTGTCACTAACGTATTTCGAAACTTACTTAGCGCAATTGTTGACTCGTCATGTGTAGTCATTTTTAATTTTGCGGTTGGCGCCACATTTGGAATACTGTTGTAACCATAAACACGAGCAACTTCTTCAATTAAGTCTTCTTCAATACGAATATCAAAGCGGTAGCTTGGAATATCGGCGCTCCAGCTGTCGTTTTCAAACTTAACGTCTAACCCTAAACGAGTCAGAATATCAGTCACTTTCTCATCGTCAATATGATGACCAATTACTCGGTCTAAACGCGCACGACGTAGGCGTACTTCTGTCACCTTTGGCAGTTTATCAGCAGCTACAGCTTCTACAACAGGGCCTGCTTCACCGCCAACAATATCAAGTAATAAAGCAGTTGCGCGTTCCATTGCATCGTGTTGCAGGGTAAAATCTACGCCACGCTCATAGCGGTGTGATGCATCGGTATGTAAGCCGTAACTTCGGGCTTGACCTGCAATTGCGACTGGGTTAAAAAACGCGCTTTCTAATAAAATATCAGACGTTTTTTCTGTTACACCTGATTGCTCACCGCCAAAAATACCGGCAATCGCAAGTGCTTTATTATGATCGGCTATCACAAGTGTTGATTCGTTCAGTTTTGCAGTATTGCCATCAAGCAATACTAACTCTTCGCCTGCATTGGCACTGCGAACCTTAATGCCGCCTTCAATTGCATTTAAATCAAATGCATGCATTGGGTGGCCAAGTTCTAGTAATACATAGTTAGTAACATCAACAACAGGGTCAATTGAGCGAATACCACTACGGCGAAGCTTTTCAACCATCCAAAGCGGTGTTTCTGCATCAAGGCTAATGCCTTTGATTACACGCCCTAAGTAACGCGGACACGCGTCAGAATTGACAAGTTCAATAGATACTTCATCGTCAATAGTGCCGCTAACAGCTGGAATTTGTAGCTCGTTTACATCAACGCTGTTTAATACACCTACTTCGCGTGCAAGGCCTTTTATACCCAAGCAATCACCACGGTTTGGCGTTAAGTCAACATCAATTATGTTGTCATCAAGGCCTAAGTATTCGCGCAGGTCTGTACCAATTGGCGCATCGCTTGGCAATTCCATGATGCCGTCGCCTTCTTCGCTAATACCTAGCTCAACAAAGGCACACAGCATACCGTGTGATGGCTGACCGCGTAATTTGGCTTTTTTAATTTTAAAGTCGCCCGGTAAAACAGCGCCCACTGTTGCAACAGCTACTTTAATGCCTTGGCGACAGTTTGGCGCGCCACACACAATATCAAGTAGCTCATCGCCACCTACATTGATTTTAGTCACGCGAAGTTTATCTGCATCTGGGTGCTGTGCGCATTCCACAACTTCACCAACCACTACGCCGTTAAAATCCGCTGCCGCGCTCTCAACTGCATCAACCTCAAGGCCAGCCATAGAAAGCTGTTCCGAAAGAGCTTGCGTATCAATAGCAGGATTTACCCACTCTCTTAACCACTTTTCACTAAATTTCATTTTATATTTTCACTCTTAACGGAACTGGTTTAGGAATTTTAAGTCATTTTCAAAAAATGCACGTAAGTCATTTACGCCATAGCGCAGCATGGTTAAGCGCTCTACGCCCATACCAAAAGCAAAACCGGTGTATTTTTCTGGGTCAATACCTACTGACTTAAGTACGTTAGGGTGAACCATGCCACAACCTAATACTTCAAGCCATTTACCGTCTTTACCCATAACATCTACTTCAGCTGAAGGCTCTGTAAATGGGAAGAATGAAGGACGGAAACGAATTTCCATGTCTTCTTCAAAAAAGTTACGTAAGAAGTCGTGTAAAATACCCTTAAGCTCTGTGAAGCTTACATCAGTATCAACCATTAAACCTTCTACCTGATGAAACATCGGAGTATGCGTTTGGTCGTAGTCGTTACGATATACTCGACCTGGCGAAATAATTCGCAGTGGCGGTTGCTCTGTTTCCATAGTACGAATTTGCACACCACTTGTTTGGGTACGCAGTACTAACTTAGGATTAAAATAAAAGGTATCGTGATCAGCACGCGCTGGGTGATGCTCAGGAATATTTAGCGCATCAAAGTTATGAAAATCATCTTCTACTTCTGGGCCTGATTTAACTTCAAAACCTAGCTCGCCAAAAAAGCTTTCTATACGCTCGATTGTGCGTGTTACCGGATGAAGGCCACCCGTAGGCATTACGCGCCCTGGTAAAGTTACATCAATTGTTTCAGCTGCTAGCTTTTCTTCAAGCGCTTTACTTGCTAAAAGCTCACGCTTTTCGTTAATGGCTGCTTGTACATCTTGCTTAGCTTGGTTAATTACTTGGCCTGCTTCTTTGCGTTCTTCAGGAGCAATTTTACCCAGTGTTTTAAGTAAGCTTGTGATTTCGCCTTTTTTACCAAGGTAATTAACCCTGATCTCTTCTAGTTGCGCGATTTCACTGGCACTGGCAACTGCCTCAAGTGCTTGCGCTAAAATATTTTCTAAGTTCATTCGATACCTGATCTTTCACAGAAGGTGATTACAATTTTGTTGACTAATGATAACTGAAAGCAGGGTCTAGATTCTAGACCTACTACAGCTTTAACGTTGATTTTATGAAGGGAATTGTTAATTTTCGTTGTGCGGCCATTGATGCGTGATCTAATTTGTCTAATACGTCTAATAAAGCACGCATATCACGACTCAAGCGAGTTAATAAAAAGCGCGCGCATTCATCGCTTAGTTCAAGCCCACGCATATGCGCTCGCTTAACCAGTGCTTGTGCTTTATCATCATCACTCATTGATCGAATTTGAAAGGTGGTTCCCCACTTTAGCCGAGACTCTAAGTCGGGCAAGGTGATATTAAGCATGTCAGGGAGCAAATCGGCCGTAACCACTAACATTTTTCCGGGCTCGTTAAAGCGATTAAAAAAGTTAAAAAGGGCTTTTTCCCATGCGTCATTGCCAGCGACTAAGTGCACATCATCAATACATAATACATCAAGTGCTTCTAAACCATCTAACACCATAGGGCCAAAGTCGATAACTTCACGCATAGACAACAGCATGTTTGACAAGCCACGCTCTTGGGCTTGTATGCAGGTTGCGTACAATAAGTGGGATTTGCCAGAATCGCCTAAGCCGCACAAATAAGTGTACTGAAATTTGTTGGCAAGCTTTGAGAAGCTCGCTTTAAGGTGGTTTACCTCTAAAGAGTCTTCCCCACCAAAATAAGAAGCAAATGTTTCATCATCAGGCAAGGTGACTGGTAGTGCCATTTGCATTGGCTCAGCACTTAGCATTACTCACCGACCCACTGATACTCAAGACTGTTTTTGTCTACAACATGGTAAAATGCGCGAGGGTCAACATAATCTCTAAAGGCACTATCAAGACCAAGGCCTTTTTTAAGATCGCCCACACTGCCAGTGTGGTTAAGCTTAAACTCAACAAATTCTGGGGTTTTGCGCATTATGGTTGCTTGCGTCACTACACTCAAACTTTGTAGACGACGCTTTGCAAGTTCAATATCGACAAAGCTTTGAGTACCTTTTAAGGTGAGCGTAGCCGCAGCCTGTTCATAATACGCGTTAGGGTCGATAGCGTATTCATTGGCTAATCCCAACGCTAAGCTGTCTATCATCTGGCCTACTATTTGCTGTTTATCACCTTCAAGACGGTTTGAATCGAATAAATCGTCATTAGTAAAACGCCAGTCTAAAATCCAGGTTTCGCTGTCGGGCTCTTGATACATTCTTGCTGTAATGCTTCGCTCTGCACTATAACGGCGCGACGCCTCTTCAACAGGCTCTGAAAAATTACCCCATACTTCAGGAATGCCAACCAAACGTCTGTCTTGTAAATCTAATAGCGGCACTACAACGGGTAAACCACGTCGACCGGCTTTGTCATATATAAGCTGCTCTAACTGAGGATAGCTTTCTTGCGTAACAAGCTCTCTACGCCAGTTATCTTCAATACCTAACCAAATAGCAACTAATGGGCGCTGGACGCCCCAAAGAGGTAAATTTAATTCTTTAATTAATTCATTTATTTTACGCGCTTCAAATTTAACAACTAGATTAAGCTGTCCATTTGCTTTTTCGTCGTATTCAAACTTGAGCATGTAATCAGAAATGTTTTTGGTGCGTTGCTGAGCAAGCCTATTTTGATCAGCAGATTCATCCCCGCTTACCTTTACTAATACATTGAGTAATGCTTTGCGGCTAGCGGCTAAACGCGTGTCTCGACTTTTATCATCGACTTTTAATATATCTTGATACAGATCAGTTACTTCAACTGCCGACACAGAGAAACAAAATATAAATGATATGGCACTAATTAATAATCTATACACTGGCTATTAGTTCTTGGTTTTAAACTATTTTGATCCTAAATCAAAGCCAGTAACAAAGCAAAATTATATTTGTAATCTAGCTATGTTGAATAAATATTGTTTATCTTAAAGCTTAAAACAGAAACAAACTGCTACTTAGCTATATGTAAAATGGGTTGTTATTGGTGAGGCGATTAAACAGCACACACAATAAACTTTAAAATGCATATTATGGTTATGTAGTGTGCTTTATCCGCGAGTTTCGTTATAGCCAGCCCACGCTACGGTGCACGCTACGGTGTTGGTGGAGGCTTTGTGAATAATGTTTGGTAAAGCAACTCGTGAAATAAGAACACTATAATAATTATCGATGATTTTTAGCGTCGGGAGTCGCTTCACTCGCCCGACCTACATGATAGGTTTAAAAGTGAATGCATTAAGTGTGCGGACTATGGTTCGCATATATAAAAACACTATATTTACCATACAAAGATGTGTGGCGAGCCTTATCCGCGGGTTTCGTGATATTCAACCCACGCTACGGAGCGTGGTGGAGACTGTGCGAATAATATCTGAAATGTATTTTTACTTTTCTGCAGACGTAAAAAAGCCCGGCTCTTTCGAGTCGGGCTTTCTTGTATTGGGAGCTTGGTGATGTCGTGGTGCCCACAGCGGTAGAGAGTCACATAGCAAATGGGTCATTATCATTGTGTCGGGTCGGCCTTCCGTGGGGCTCGCCTTCGAGCTGTTTTACTTCTCTGGTGAGTTAGCCATGGGTCTGGCTATTTATTAAATCCCAGACAGAAAAAACCCGTTACATCGCTGTAACGGGTTTCTCTTATTTGGAGCCTGGCAATGTCCTACTTTCACATAGCAAATGC
>NZ_JALNTH010000048.1:0-46982 GCF_023161935.1 Pseudoalteromonas sp. 2CM28B | reverse complement strand
GTACGCTTAACGTCTTTAGTTTTAGTGGTTTTCATAAAATAAGTCCTAAATGTGTAAACACATTTCAGGACAAGACATAGTTAAACACAAAAAAGCCGCTGACTAAGGCGGCTTTAGTGGAGTATGTTTTTTAATGCTAGGCAACCCTGCTTAGCAGCTTCTAATTACTGTACTTTTGAAAACTCTTGCTCAGAAATTTCACCATTACCATCAGTATCTAGCTGGTCAAAAATTTTCACTAGCTGTGAATTTACCTGCGCTTCTTGCTTTGAAATTGCACCATCACCATCGGCATCAAACGAGGCAAAGTCGACTGCAGCATACGCCGCTGATGAAGAAGCTAATACGATAACGGCAAGTGCTGTATTTAATGTTTTCATAGTTGTGTCCTAATTAAGAGGAAATCCTTTTCTAAGATCCATGGGTTTAAAAATTAACTAAAAAGTGCTTTTGCCAATGTGCACTACTAAGTTTTAATGCACATTGGATTAGAGCAAATGACTCTTTGCTAAGTGAACATGCGCTGCCCTGCGCTCAATTGGCAAAGATCATCACACCCTAGTATTTAGAGAACTCTTGCTTTGAAAGCTCACCATTTCCATCGGTATCAAGCTCAACAAACTCAGCCATTAAATCCGCATCAACCGATGCTTCAGCTTGGCTAATGGCGCCATTGCCATCTACATCTAGCGTGTCAAAATCAGTCCCTGCAAAGGCAGCAGAAGAAGAGGCAATAGCCATAAATGCGAGTGCTTTATTTAAATGCTTCATAATTTAATCCTTCAATATAAACAAATTAGTTAAGTTCACTACGTGGTGTACGCAATCCTTGTAATCCTTTTTCGTAAGCTCCCTTGCCTACTTAGGTTGTCATTGGCAACTCAGGATTGTTACCACACTTTAAGCTTCTGAAAATTCTTCTTTTGATAGCTCACCATCTTGGTCAGTATCTAATTCTGAGAACATGCTCATCAGTTTTGCATCAATTGATGCCTCTGATTTGCTAATCGTGCCGCTGCCATCTACATCTAACGTATCAAAATCGGTTGCTGCAAATGCAGCTGATGATGAAGCAAGGGCGATAAGTGCTAAAGTTTTATTAATGCTTTTCATAATATAATTCCTTCAAGTATATGTGTGCGATTAAGTGTTTTACTTTAAATCACGTTATTGTTCAGTACAGCCAGACTATTACAACTTGAATGCCAAGTTTTAAAAGCTCATTAATTTCAATTGGTTAAAAGAGAACTTGGCTATTTTTGATAAATTTGCGGGGGGTTTATGTTGCAAACTAGCAACAAAGGGTAAACCTAAGTTTTTAAATGCAATAAAAACAGCTAGTTACACAAGAGAAAAAAGCTACAATTTTCGGCGTAAATTGTAAGGATGAAGATTTATCGAAAAAAGAGACTAAATTTTAGCCGTGAGGGGAGCTAACGTATTAAAATAACTCACTAGTAAAACTAATCTATACAGCTGATTTTTATAGAAAATAAAAATTATTTTGTGAAGTTTTAAAAAATATGACTGCCACTCAAATAAAAAATGGCCATTTGTTGCTATTAAGCGAAAGTGCTTACTCTAATGGCAACTCAAGCATTGCGGGATCGATAAAGTGCTCTTTCATAAATGCCTTCATTTCATCTTCACTGGCTAGAAGTTTAATACCACAATTAACTCCTGCGGCGTGTTCTTTTACACTGCATATTTCGCCAGTAAATGCTTTATTGTTGGTATCAACCGTCACCGTGCATTGCATATCTTTAATATTTTCATCGTTTTGATCGCCGCGTACATCAAACATCACCCCGGTAAGCGAGATGTCTTTAATCACCCCTTCAAGTACTCTATCGTCACTGAGAGTTAATTTTGCAGGTAATAAGGTAGGTATGCGTGTTTGCGCGCGCAGTGCAAATAACTGCACTTGCTTAGGGTAATTAATAAAAATGAGCCTAGCAGGGTGTGAGGCAACCGACATAAGCTGCTGCCTAAATGCTATTACTTGTCCGCCACTGCCTTCTATAACCGCTCTTACCACCACCATTACACCGTCTCGTAGGTAATCACTTGCAGCAGGTAAACGCTTTGAACTTGGGTAATTTAAAATAATAAATTTATTTTCTAGCAAGCCAATAAACTCTGTTTTTACGCGTTTACTACTGGTAGGCGTAACAATTTCCAAGTCGACCAATCGCCCTGTTGTTAACTGCTGTAATTTATCTAAATTAGAATGTGGCATGCCTGTTCCTAAGCATCATTTTTATATTATTACCCACGCCAAAAGGTCGGCGTAAATAGCACGAGTAAGGTGAAAATTTCTAAGCGACCAAATACCATGGCAATGGTTAATAGCCATTTGGCACCATCGCTCACCGCGCCATAATGAGAGGCAACATCACCTAAGCCTGGGCCTAAATTATTTAAACACGCCGCCGTAGCAGAGAACGCGGTAATGTTATCCATGCCGGTTCCCATTAGCGCCAGCATTATAATAATAAACACCAATGCGTACGCTGAGAAAAACCCCCAAACCGCTTCAACTACTTTATCGGGCAGGGCTTTACGACCAAGCTTAATAGAGTATATAGCACGTGGGTGCACTAAGCGGTTAAGCTCACGTATGCCTTGTAGGTAAAGTAAAAACACGCGTACAACTTTCATACCGCCACCGGTTGAACCTGCACAGCCACCTATAAAGCTCGAAAAAATAAGTAATATAGGTAAAAACAGCGGCCAAGTAGAAAAGTTATCGGTGGCAAAACCGGCTGTGGTGCTCATAGAAACCGCCTGAAATAAGGCCTGATCGAGGGTTTCATCGCCATCGGCAAATATTTCGTTAGATGAGAGCACCGTAAAACAAATCACCACCAGCGCTAACTGTATCAGTAAAAAAACTTTAAATTCAGGGTCGCGAATGTATACCTGAATATTACGACTCGCTACCGCCGCGTAATGCAGTGAAAAGTTAACCGCAGCAATAATTAAAAAGAAAACACATATAAAGTTAATGACAGGGCTATCAAAGTGCCCTATTGAGGCATCGTAAGTAGAAAAACCGCCAATCGCCACTGTAGAAAACGCATGGCATATAGCATCAAACCACTCCATACCTGCCGCCCAATACGCCAACATACAGGTTACCGTTAACGACACATAAATGTACCAAAGATGCTTTGCGGTATCGGCAATACGGGGGGTCATTTTTGAATCTTTTACTGGGCCTGGGATCTCAGCTCGGTATAACTGCATGCCACCGACCCCAAGCATGGGCAGAATAGCAACAGCAAGTACAATGATACCCATACCGCCAAACCACTGTAATTGCTGGCGATAAAACAAAACAGACTTAGGCAGGTATTCAATTCCGGTAAGTACCGTGGCCCCAGTGGTTGTAAGGCCAGAAAAGGCCTCAAACACCGCATCGGCCATAGACAAATTAGGTTCTTGTAAAAAAATCAGCGGTAACGATGCAAACGCCCCTAGTACCAGCCAAAACAGTACAACAATTAAAAAGCCTTCGCGTGCTTTTAAGTCGCCGTTTTCATGCCTGTTTGGGTAATAAGCTGTTAAACCAATAACCACACTAAATATAAACGCTAATACAAAAGGAACACCACCACCATCTTTATAAAATAAAGACACCACCGCAGGCGGCACCATGGTAATACTAAACAGCGCAACAAGTTGGCCAAGGATTTTTATGATGGTACGAAATTGCATGTAGCTTATCGCTTTTATTATTAGTAAATATAAGTGTGTAAGTTATTGTCTTACTCTTTGATAGTTAACTCAACTGCGCCATGGCTTAAATCAAAAATATCTTTAATGGCCTGTTTTGCTTGGCGGCTATCAATAGTAATAACCCATTCAATATTAGCAGTAAATTGTTTTTCTATATTAAGTACTTGATAATTGGTTTTTAACAATTGCTCTATTGCGCCCTGCATGCTGTATTCACTCTGGCCTACAATCTCGATACTCGGTACTTTAGTCACCGTTTTTAGCTGCGAAAGTGCATTATTAAGCGACCCACCATAGGCACGTACTAACCCACCGGTGCCCAGCTTTATACCGCCAAAATAACGGGTGACAACCGCAGTAATTTCGCCAAGTCCAGAACCCACCAGCACATTAAGCATGGGCTTTCCTGCGGTACCATTTGGCTCGCCATCATCAGAAAAACCATAAACATGGCTTCCGCCTGGGTTACCCGCTACGTGCGCCCAACAATTATGACGAGCATCTGGGTACTTTTCTTCAATGCTTTTAATAAATGCTTTAGCAGCCTGTAGGTCTGGCGTATGCGCGATATGAACTATAAAGGTGCTTTTTTTAATTTCTTCTTGATGAAACACATCATCGGCGGGGTATTTATATTCAGACATAATTAAAGCTCAATTAAAAATGGGGCCAAAAGGCCCCTTTGCATTCGCGTATTTTAGCGCGTATTGGCGAGCTCGTCTTTATTAGCTTAGTCGAGCGCTAAATCACGAGTCATATTTTCTAGGCTGTCTTCGTGAACAATAATATTGTCTTCAATACGAATACCGCCGTATGGTTTTAACGACTCGATTTTTTCCCAGTTAATAAACTGCTTACTGTCGGTTTGCGCTAAATCACCTAATAATGAGTCTATAAAGTAAAGCCCTGGCTCAATAGTAAATACTTGGTTTTTCTCTATTTTACGAGTACAACGTAAGAATGGGTGCCCTTCTGGCGATGGCTGGTGGGTGCCTTTATCATCACGCATAAAGCCGCCCATATCGTGCACTTGTAAGCCAAGGTGATGGCCCAAGCCATGAGGAAAAAATGTTGAGGTAATTTTACGTTCCACAATTTCTGTTGCAGGTAAGTTTACAATATTGAAATCGCTAAGAATTTGCGCAATACGGTTATGGCAATCAACGTGTAAATCGCCATATAACATGCCAGGCTTTAATGCGTTGCCTAGCTCAATTTGTATTGCCGTCATAGTTTGTACTAGTTCAGCAAACTCGCCCTGCTTTTTAAAATCGTACGTACGGGTTATATCTGCGGCATACCCATTAAAGTTTGCGCCAGCATCGATTAAAAACGAATTATGAGTAAGCGGTGCTTTTGGCTCAAAATGCGTGTAATGCAAAATAGCGCAGTTTTCGTTAAGCGCTACTATGTTGCCATACGGCATTTCGTTTTCGCTTTGGCGTGTAGCCATAAGGTACGCTTGCTGAATATCAAATTCGCTACCACCATTATAAAACGTATCGCGTGCTGCTTTATGTCCATCTACCGCGATGCGGTTGGCTTGGCGTAAACATTCAAGCTCGTACTGCGTTTTATAAGCGCGGTTATAATGAAAATAGTTAAGTACTGGCTCAGGATTCATAATACTAAAGCCAAGCGCTTGCGCTACCTCTAGGTATTCGCCCATGTAAGCGTATTTAGCTTTATCGTAAGGTAATAGTTTTTCAACTTGATCAGGCTGTAGCAACAATTCTATATCAAAGTACTCTGCCCAAAAATCACGCGGTTCATCTGGCACTTTGTGCCAAAAATCAACTGGGCGGTAAAAAATAAGCTTAGGTTTATCGCTACCATTTACCACAATCCAACAATGTGGATTATCAATAACAGGAAGCCATGCTTTAAAGTGTGGATTAACTTTAAATGGGTAATACATGTCGTCTAAAAACTGGCGCTTAGCTTGGCCTGAGTGAATAACTAAACCCTCGAGCCCTTCACGGTCACAAATTGTACGCGTACGTTGTTGTAATGTGGCAATATGCTCTGCATATAAAACGGCTAATTTATCCATTGTTAATCCATCTGTTAAATTTAACTTGCTTTGAGTCTACCACTTAAACGTAAAGCGCTCAAAAAAGGGGGATATTTAACATGTAAATATCCCCCTAATACTTATACCCATCATGTTAAGTTATTAGCCCTTTATTTAGCACGCTAGAATGGCTAAATATTTTAGGCAATTGGTATTACATAATTTACCCGCCCATTTTCATGTTGAGCAACGGCGCGAGCACGTTTCCTTCTCGGCCCATCCGGGTGTGATAAACTTGGCGATAAGCAAACACATTTTTTACGTAATCTCGCGTTTCTCTATACGGGATCAGCTCAACCCATAGCTCTGCTGGTATGGCTTCGTCAGGTAACCAGCGTTTAATACGATGATACCCTGCGTTGTAAGAAGCCGTAGCAAGTATTTCATTCCCTTTGTTTTTCTTTTTTAAGTACTGCAAGTAACTAGTACCTAAGCGTATATTGGTTTTAGGTTGGTACAAACGCGTACTCGATACCCTTGCTTTGTTAACGTATTCTGCCGTACTAGGGAGCAATTGCATTAAACCACGCGCATTTGCATGCGAACGCGCATCTGGTGCAAACGAGCTTTCGCGCCGTGCAATTGCAATACTCCACGCGGGGTCTATTTTGCTGCGTTTACTGTAGCGCTCAAATATATCTTGAAATGCAAACGGAAAACGCAGTTCAACATAATCCCATGCTTTAATTTTAGCTAACGTGAAAATAACGTTATCGTGCCAATTGTTTTGCGCTGCAACCTTTGAGGCAGCTAGTTTTTCTTCATCAGTAGAGGTGTTCGTTAAGTAATTCCATTCTCTGCGAGCAGAGGTAAAACGCTCGAGTTCGTAAAGTGCTTTTGCACGTTTAAAGCCCGGCGCATTCTTCACCTTCTCTACTAATTTTTGATCAACCTGCAAAGGCTGATTGTTTAAATCAACCGGCAGTCCTAATCGTGCCGCCGCTAAAAAACCATAGTAATCGCGGTTAGCGGCCACTTTAGTCCAAATTTCGTCTGCTTTTTGTTGCTCGCCTCGCTTAGCATAGCTATAAGCAAGCCAATATTGCTGACCTAAACTTAAATCGTCTTTACCTGTAAAAAAAGCCGCTATGCCTTCCCAGTCTTGGGTTTTAAGCATATTACCAAGTTGCCACTGAATTAACTTTCTGTCTTGTCGCGCTTTAGGCACTTTATTAAGCCAAAAGCTGGCCTGCTTATGCCCACTTGAAGCAAGCGATAAAGCAAACGTGTAATATAAATCTGCTTTTTCTTCATCGCTGTAGGTAAACATTTTTTCTAGCTTTTGCCAGGCTCTTAAAGCCAGCGCTTTATCGCGCCAAATTAAACGCTTAACTCCATAAATGGCTATTTGCGCTTCTTTTGCCGACTTAGTTTTATAACGATACAAGCCTGCGGCCGCACTAGGGTCGCGGCGTACTTTTAAATATAAATCGGCTAAGTAACGCTCGTTTTTGGGTAACAACGTTTTTAAATAAGGGAGTAAACTTTGCGTACCGCCCTGCGCTGCAAGCGTTATGCGCTTCCATACAAGCTCTTTATTTAAATAACCTTTTTTGCGCCAAAGCGAAAATAGCGGGTCGCATTCATTCGGTTGCGACTTACCCACCGTCCATAAATCGGTAACCTGATTAAAAATGGCTTTTTCTGGCGCCCCTAAATCAAGCTGAAAATCTAAAAACGTGCATGTTAGCGCTGCGTTAGACGTTTCTCGGTAGTTTTTTATATAAGCTGCTTTTTTATTGTTTTTTTCAAGATACTCTAACCACGCTTTGCGTACCGGCCACTCAAGCGGGGTATGTTCATAAATGGTTAGGTAATCTTCAATTTCGCTTTGGTATTTAAAATTGGGATGGCGTTGCCAATATGTTTTTTCGACATACGGCTTTAGCGGGTGGTCTAACCCGTTTATTGCTTCTTTAAAGTCTTGGTAGCTTCCATAGCGCACTTTTTTTTCAGCATCTAAAAACGCGTCATTATCGATACTCGCTTGGGCAGAACTAAAAGGAAGAATAAAGGCAGCTGCCACAGCGCTTAATAAAAATTTTTTCATAATATCCTTTAGGTTTAACGACCTGTCAGGGTTAATAATTTCCAGTTTGAGACACTAAAACAATAATGAGAGTGCCTTTAATAAAGTATGAACAACATTTAATTTACGCACTCATAATAATTAATGAGTACCTTTAGCACATTCCAGTACACCTTAGCACCAAACCAGCTATATTTTAACCAACCGTTTGTAACCGAGTTAAATTTTTCGTTGCATTTTAATTTTAAAGCAAGCACACTGGTCGAAATGCAAACTCATCGTACCAGTCTTAGTTCGTCAACTAGGGAGAATAATAATGTTATATAAAAGCGATTCCTTTGAAGTTAGCTTCCTAAAGGAAAACATCGCCGAGTTTAAGTTTTGTGTTGCAGGTTCTGTAAACACACTATCTCAGCAAACTCTTTCAGATTGTGCAGCAGCATTAAAAGAATTAGCGTCTAATTCTGATATCAAAGGCATGATTTTCACCAGTGATAAAGATCACTTTATTATTGGTGCAGATATCTTCGAATTTTTACCAACATTTACTAAACCAGAAGAAGAATTAGTAACGTGGATCAAAAACGCAACCGACGTTTTTGACGCAATCGAAGACTTACCATTCCCAACTCTTAGCGCTATAAATGGCTTGGCACTTGGCGGCGGCTGTGAGTGGGCACTTGCTACCGATTATCGCGTTGCAAGCGAAACCGCTAAAATGGGCTTACCAGAAGTTAAACTAGGTATAATGCCTGGTTTTGGTGGCACAGTGCGCTTACCACGCATCATTGGCGCAGATAATGCCATGCTTTGGATTACCTCAGGCAAAGAAAACCGTGCCGCTGACGCCCTAAAAGTAGGTGCGTTTGACGCGGTAGTTAGTGCTGACAAACTTTTAGAGTCAAGCCTAGCAACACTTGAATTAGCAATTGCCGGAAAACTAGATTGGCAGGCGAAGCGCGATGTTAAACTTCAGCCACTTAAATTAAACCGTGTTGAGCAAGGCATGAGCTTTGCGATGGCAGAAGGTATGGTAATGGGTAAAACCAAAGGCCACTATCCTGCTCCGGTTATGGCAGTTCGCACTATTAAAGCAGCGGCCAACTGTACTCGCGATGAAGCAATGGCAATCGAAAATGCTAACTTTGCAAAACTTGCGCGCACTAACGAAGCAGCTGCACAAACCGGTATTTTCTTAAATGACCAGTTTATTAAAGGCAAAGCACGTAAACTTGCTAAGCACAGCAATGTTGAAATTAAACAAGCGGCTGTATTAGGCGCAGGTATTATGGGCGGCGGTATTGCATACCAGTCTGCTTATAAAGGTACCCCAATTGTAATGAAAGACATCCAACAGGATGCGCTTGATTTAGGTATGGGTGAAGCGTCTAAACTACTGGGTGCAAAAGTTAAACGCGGCCATATGCCAATGGAAAAAATGCTGGCAACGCTTAGTAAAATTAAGCCAACGCTTAACGATGCCGACCTACAAAACGCCAACATTATTGTTGAAGCGGTTGTAGAAAACCCTAAAGTTAAGCAAGCGGTATTAGCTGACCTTGAAAAGAACATGCCTGAAGGCACGGTACTTACATCAAACACATCGACTATTTGTATCGACTTGCTTGCAGAAGCGTTAGATAAACCAGAAAACTTCTGTGGTATGCACTTTTTCAACCCAGTGCCAAAAATGCCATTAGTAGAAATTATCCGTGGTGCAAAAACCTCTGATAAAACAATTAATGCAGTTGTTGATTACGCGCTTAAACTTGGCAAGTCACCTATCGTTGTTAACGATTGCCCTGGCTTTTTTGTAAACCGTGTTTTATTCCCTTACTTTGCAGGCTTTAGCAAATTAGTTGTTGAAGGCGCTAACTTTGCAAAAGTAGATAAAGTAATGGAAAACGTATTTGGCTGGCCAATGGGCCCGGCTTACCTGCTTGATGTTGTAGGTATTGATACGGCGTATCACTGTACTGGCGTAATGGCTGACGGATTCCCTGAGCGTATGGCACGCGCAGAAAAAGATCCGGTGACTGTTTTTGCTAACGAAAAACGTTTTGGTCAAAAGAACAAAGCAGGTTTTTACAAGTACGAAACAGACCGTCGTGGTCGTCTTAAAAAATCAAGCGATGCAACAGCAATTGAGCTACTAGCGCCAATTACTGATGCACCGAAAGAATTTGATAAACAAGAAATTATCGACCGTTGTATGATCCCAATGATCAACGAAGTACTACTTTGTTTACAAGAAGGCATTGTTGCTTCTCCTCAAGAAGCTGATATGGCCCTTGTATACGGCGTTGGTTTCCCTCCATTTAGAGGCGGCGCGTTCCGTTACTTAGATCAAACAGGTTTAGCTAACTTTGTTGCAGCAGCAGACAAATATGCTCACCTAGGTGCGATTTACCAAGTATCAGAACAAACTCGCAAATGGGCCGAAGAAGGTCGTGTTTTCTATAAGGTGGAAGGTTAATATCATGAATAATCCAGTAATTGTAGATTGTATCCGCACACCAATGGGTCGCTCAAAAGGCGGCGTATTTAAAAACAAGCGTGCGGAAGATTTAAGTGCTCACCTTATGAAAGGGTTATTAGAGCGCAACCCAGCAGTTGACCCTGCATCAATTGACGATATTTATTGGGGCTGTGTACAGCAAACATTAGAGCAAGGCTTTAACGTTGCACGTAACGCATCACTGCTTGCAGGTATTCCACACTCAGTACCTGCTACAACCGTTAACCGTTTATGTGGCTCGTCAATGCAAGCATTGCATGACGCAGCACGCGCAATTATGACAGGCGCTGGCGACACTTACCTTATTGGTGGTGTTGAGCACATGGGTCACGTTCCTATGACTCACGGTAACGACTTTCACCCAGGCTTAGCAACTTCAATTGCACAAGCATCTGGCTCTATGGGGTTAACTGCAGAATACCTTGCTACTATTCACGGTATTAGCCGTCAACAGCAAGATGAGTTTGCTTATCGCTCACATCAACGTGCACATGCTGCAACAGTTGAAGGCCGTTTCCGCCGCGAAATTTTAGCAATGGAAGGTCACGCAGCTGATGGCTCTTTAATTTTAGTTGAAGATGATGAAGTAATTCGCCCTGAAACAACGGTTGAAGGTTTATCTCAGCTTCGCCCAGTATTTAACCCTGCCTCTGGCTCGGTTACTGCGGGTACATCTTCTGCACTTTCTGATGGCGCATCAGCCATGTTAGTAATGAGCGAAGAAAAAGCAAAAGAGCTTGGCTTACCAATTCGTGCACGCGTTAAAGCAATGGCTGTTGCCGGTTGCGATCCATCAATCATGGGTTACGGCCCAGTACCAGCAAGTAAAAAAGCACTTGCACAAGCTGGTATTACTATTGATGATATTGACGTAGCAGAGCTTAACGAAGCATTTGCAGCACAATCACTGCCTGTACTTAAAGACTTAGGTTTAGCAGACGTGGTTGATGAAAAAGTGAATTTAAACGGCGGCGCAATCGCACTTGGTCACCCACTAGGTTGTTCAGGTTCGCGTATTAGCACCTCGCTTATACACTTAATGGAAGACAAAAATGCAAAATATGGTCTAGCAACTATGTGTATTGGTTTAGGCCAAGGCATCGCGACTGTATTTGAACGTGTTCAAGACTAAGTATTAACTTAAACATGTAGACCATCTTGGTGATTAAAAAGGCGAACTAGCGCAAGTTAGTTCGCCTTTTTTTATGCCACCAGCTTATTGCTGATATGAATAATGTGATCGGGTGTATTAAATTTAAACCAGATTATTTTTTACTGTATTACGCTTACCCGTTATATGCAAAACAGTTAACCAAACAGATTAATTGCGCTAAACTACCCGACCTAACCAAGCCGCGACTATTTTTACAGGTAACTTTTTATGAGCTTTGATAATCCCGATCACCAATTAGACGCCATGGGCCTACGCTGCCCAGAACCTGTAATGATGTTACGCGCTGCAATTCGTAAGATGAACGACGGTGAAACGTTATTAATTACCGCTGATGACCCATCAACCACCCGTGATATTCCAAGTTTTTGTACGTTTATGGATCACACGCTGGTGGCCACAGACGCCGATGAAGCACCGTATAGGTATGTGGTGAAGAAAGGGCTTTAAGGTTTGAAAGTTGGTTTAGTAAGTTAGGTTATTTTTGAATATTTAACGCATCGTTAAGAACTTAAACCAGATGTAGGTTGGGTAGAGTTTACGAAACCCAACTTGTTTTATAACACCGAAATTTTATTCATCATACAAAGTGGTTGAATCATTATTGCACTCCCAATCTTGGCTTAGTTTTGAATTTTTAACGTATTGATGAAAGCTTGAAAATGGCCAATCACTCACTTTAATAACATGGTTATGTTTCACCGGGTTGTAGTGAATATAATTAATATGATTATTTAAGTCTTCTTCATCTCTAATTTTATGTTCCCAATAGCGACGCTGCCAAATCCCGCGCTCTCCTTTCGCTATTCGACTTTTATTACAAAACTCTGTTGCTGGCAGCTCTCGAGAAAAGCCTGATTTTATAAGTCGCCAACGCATTGCGTAATTACTATCACCTTTTGGTAATTGCCAAATAGCATGAAGATGATCGGGCATGATAACAATTGCAATCGTCTTTATTGGATGCTTTTTTGCCACCTTTGAATATACACGGCGTAATAACTCTATATTTTCCACAAGCAAAGGCTGAGATCTATCTTCTAAATTTACCGTAAAAAAATAACATGCGCCCGCCTCTAACATACGTTTATAACGCATATTTTTATCCATAAAATAAACAGATAAATAAGAGTATAGATTAGTTTTGTTAATTATAATCAAGACAAGTTTACGAAACCCAACGTATTTGATAACCAGCAGCACAGTTTTATTCGCAGCATATGTTGGGTTTCGTTTCACTCTACCCAACCTACTTAAAATCTACTTAAAATCTACTTACCTATTATCGCGCTTTTGATTTACGACTGTAATTAATACTAACTAAGCTCATTAATTTGATTGCAAATTTATAGCAATCAATAAAAATTATTATTGATGTAGGTTGGGTTGAGTTTTACGAAATCCAACGTATTTGATAACCAGCAGTACTGTTTTATTCGCCGCATATGTTGGGTTTCGTTTCACTCTACCCAACCTACTTAAAATCTACTTACCTATTACCGCGCTTTTGGTTTACGACTGTAATTAGACTAACTAAGCTCATTAATTTGATTGTATATTTATAGCAATCAATAAAAATTATTATTGATGTACGTTGGGTTGAGTTTTACGAAACCCAACGTATTTGATAACCAGCAGAACAGTTTTATTCGCCGCACATGTTGGGTTTCGTTTCACTCTACCTACAACATCCTTGTCGCAAATCTATAAGCCCACTCGGGCAACTAAAAGCTGACAGCTCCCAACTAACAGCTATTTCTTAGTAATCGTCACTTGTGGCTTATCGTAATCACTGTAATCAATACTTACTATGTAGGTGCCTTTTATCGCTGGCGTGTAGCTAAAGTAGTTATAAATAGTATTGCAGTCTGCAAGTACGGGTTGGCCGAGCGTTAGTTTTTGCCCTGCAGGTTGGGCATCGCTGTAGCCACAGTTGTAGCCTTCGCTAAAATCGGCATCGGCTATTTTAAATTCGTACACTTTACCTGGGGTGCTAAATTTAACTTCTGCTTGGTAAAGCGCGCCGCCTACTGGCATAAACTGGTACTGAGGCTCTGCATCCCAAAGCGTAAAATCGCCTCTTAGGTAAATTGTTTTATCCAGCTCTTGCTGTGGCAGTACGTCGTTAATAGACACTTGGCTAGTACACGCTGTGAGTAAGCCGACAATGGCAAGCGTTAAAATTCGTTTCATTGGCATCATTAATGGGTTTCCTTCGTTCTGTTAAAACTAAAAAGCCAGCAATACGCTGGCTTTTTATTGGCTTAAGCGGTGTTATTTTTGTAGTACAGATATATCTGCAATATCTAAAAATAAGCGGCTTAACTGGCTTAATAGTGCGAGGCGATTTTGCTTTACAGCTTCATCGTCGGCCATAACCATGACGTTGTCAAAAAAGTTATCAACACTTTGGCGAATACCAGCCAATTGGCTTAATGCCTCTTGGTAGCTTCCATCAGCGTAAAGTGGTGCAAGCTCAGTTGCAAATTTTGCTACTTGTGATGCTAATACTTTTTCAGCGTCGTCGCTTAATAGGCTCTCATCAACATCACCTTCGGTGGTAATGTTATTTTTAGCTAGTATGTTACCTACACGCTTATTCGCTGCTGCAAGCGCTTCTGCGGCGTCTAACGTACGGAAGTGGCTTACTGCTTTAACACGACGGTCAAAGTCAGTAGGCTTAGTAGGACGACGTGCCAGTACTGCTTGAATAACATCTACTTCAATGCCTTCGTCTTGATACCATGCGCGAAAGCGCCCTAGCATAAAGTCAAATACGTCGGTTGATACATTTAGGTTAGTAAGCTTTTCGCCAAACAGTGTTTGTGCTTTTGCTACTAGGTCTAAAATATCAAGCGGTAGCTCTTTTTCTACCATGATACGCAGTGCACCAATGGCAGCACGACGAAGTGCAAATGGGTCTTTGTCACCTTTTGGTGCTTGGCCTATACCAAAAATACCCACCAGCGTATCAAACTTATCTGCAATTGCTACTGCACAGCTGATTAGGTTTGTAGGTAAATTGTCACCCGCAAAACGCGGCATGTATTGCTCGTTTTGTGCAATAGCTACATCTTCTGCTTCGCCATCAAAGCGTGCATAGTGCATACCCATTACACCTTGCACGTCGGTAAATTCCATTACCATTTCGGTCATTAAGTCTGTTTTACTTAATAGGCCAGCACGTTTTGCAAGGTCTTTGTCGGCACCAAGTTGCTCTGCAATGTAGCCGGCAAGTTCGCTAATACGTACAGATTTATCTTTAAGCGTACCTAATTGCTTTTGGAATAAAACAGTATCAAGTGACTCTAAGCGACTTTCTAGGGTTTTCTTTTTATCTGTTTCAAAGAAGAACTGCGCATCAGCTAAACGTGGGCGCACTACTTTTTCGTTACCAGATATAACCACTCTTGGATCTTTACTTTCGATGTTAGATACAAACAAAAACTTATTTAAAAGTTTGCCGTTCTGATCTAATAGCGGGAAGTATTTTTGATCATCCTTCATGGTGTAAATTAGCGCTTCGGCAGGTACATCTAAAAATGCTTCTTCAAATGTTGCCGTTAACGTTACTGGCCACTCTACTAGTGAAGTAACTTCTTCTAATAAGTCTTCATCCATTGCAACAACCGCATTCACTGCGCTTGCCGCTTCTTCTATTTGTGCACGGATTTGCGCTTTACGTTGTTCGTAATCAGCAATAACGTAGGCTGATTTTAATACGTCGAACACGTCATCAGCATGGTTAATGGTGATTTTTTCTGGATGATGAAAACGGTGGCCTTGTAACTGATTAGTTACTTGCTTACCTAAAATTTCACCTTCAATAAGTTCCTCACCAAATAAAATAGTAACGGTATGAACTGGGCGAATAAATTGTGTTTTATTCGCGCCCCAACGCATTGGCTTAGGTATTGGCAGCTTTGCTAACGACTTTGCAATGGCATCGCTCATCAGCGTTTTGGTTTCTTGTCCTGCTACTTTAGCAATATGTAAAAGCCAAGCGCCTTTGTCGGTTTCAAGAGTTTGTGCTTCACTTACGTCAATACCACAACCACGTGCCCAACCCATTGCTGCTTTAGTTGGGTTACCTTCGCTATCGAACGCGGCTTTAGTTGCAGGGCCACGCTTTTCTACTTCTTTATCTTGCTGCTTTGCTGCAAGCGCTTTTACTTGTAAACCTAAACGACGAGGCGATGCATACCAGCTTACGCCTTCATGCCCAAGCTCTAGTGTTTCAAGCTCTGCAGTTAAGTTTGCGGCAAAGGCTTCTGCTAATTTGCGCAGTGCTTTTGGTGGCAGCTCTTCGGTGCCAATTTCTACTAATAAATTTTGTGCTGACATGCTTACTTATCCTTACACAGCGGAAAACCAAGCGCTTCACGTGCATCGTAATAACTTTGTGCACACGCTTTTGATAACGCTCGAACGCGTAAAATATAACGCTGACGTTCGGTTACTGAGATTGCATGGCGCGCATCGAGTAAGTTAAACGCGTGCGATGCTTTCATTACTTGCTCGTAAGCAGGTAGTGGTAAATTTGCTTCTATTAGCTTTTGGCTCTCAGCTTCACACTTATCAAACTGTGCGAATAAGTCATCTACGTTTGCGTGTTCAAAGTTGTAAGTAGATTGTTCTACTTCATTTTGATGGAATACATCGCCGTAAGTTACACGCCCTAATGGACCGTCTGCCCATACTAGGTCGTAAATACTGTCTACGCCTTGAATGTACATTGCTAAACGCTCTAGGCCGTAAGTAATTTCACCGGTTACAGGAGAGCACTCTAAGCCCCCTACTTGCTGAAAGTAAGTAAACTGCGTTACTTCCATACCGTTTAGCCAAATCTCCCAACCTAAGCCCCAAGCGCCTAGTGTTGGCGATTCCCAGTTATCTTCTACAAAGCGTACTTCGTGCGTTAGGGTATCAATTCCCATCGCTTCTAGTGAGCCTAAGTAAAGCTCTTGAATATTATCTGGTGATGGCTTTAAAACTACCTGAAATTGGTAGTAATGCTGTAAGCGGTTTGGGTTTTCGCCGTAGCGACCATCAGTAGGACGGCGACACGGTTGTACGTATGCGCTCGACATTGGCTCAGGGCCAATAGATTTTAAGAATGTTTGCGGGTGAAATGTCCCTGCGCCCACTTCCATATCAAGTGGTTGAATAATGACACAGCCTTGCTGCGCCCAATAATCCTGTAAAGCCAGGATCAAACCTTGAAAGGTTTTAACGTCATATTTTTGCATATTTGGCTTTTTACTATCTGAAAGTAGCGTGAAAATTACCCTCAGTATACCTTGTGCACACGCAGGTTTTAAGCAGTTTGTGCGGTTGTTAAAATAAAAAAGGAGCCATTAGGCTCCTTTTAAGATGTAAGTATAATTTTTTACACGTCTAAGTTAACTACGCGAAGTGCGTTGGTTTCTATAAACTCACGACGTGGCTCAACTTGATCGCCCATTAATGTTGCAAACAATTGATCTGCCGCTACAGCATCTTCAATTGTTACTTGTAACATACGACGAGCGCTAGGATCCATTGTGGTTTCCCACAGTTGGCTAGGGTTCATTTCGCCTAATCCTTTATAGCGCTGAATATAGATCCCGCGCTTAGATTCTGCGATCAACCATTCCAAAGCATCCACAAAGTTATCAACAGGTTTTGTTTTCTCACCACGTTGAACATATGCGCCTTCTTTTAAGATGTTTGCGATCTTCGTGCCAGTCACAGCAATGCGTTGGTAGTCGCGCGAGGCGATAAAGTCGTAATGTAATACGTGTGCTTTATCCACACCGTGCTGACGAATATTCACAACCGGGAAGTACAAGTTGCGCTCTGCATCATGCTCAGTACCCGCATGGAAAATTGTCGCATCTTCATCACGTTCAACTAAGTCATCAACAAGCTCTTTAGTCCACTCAATTACCTTAGCTTCGTTAGATAAGTCTTCTACTTTTAACTCGCTTTGGTAAATCAAACGTTCCATTACCGTGTTAGGGTATTTACGTTTTAAGCGCTCAATGACTTTAACTGTGTTTTGGTAATCTTGTACTATTTGCTCAAGCGCTTCACCTTCAATTGCACTTGCATCTTCGCTTGTGTAAAGCGCTGCATTATTTAGTGCAAGTGATGTTAGGTAATCTACTAGTGCAGGATCGTCTTTAATATAACGCTCTTGCTTACCTTTTTTCACTTTATAAAGTGGCGGTTGTGCAATGTAAATATAGCCACGCTCAACAATTTCTGGCATTTGGCGATAGAAGAATGTTAGTAGCAATGTACGAATGTGAGAACCATCCACGTCCGCATCGGTCATGATAATGATGCTGTGGTAACGTAGTTTTTCTGGGTCATATTCATCACGGCCAATACCACAACCTAGGGCTGTTATTAGCGTCGCTACTTCTTGTGAAGAAAGCATCTTATCAAAGCGTGCTTTCTCTACGTTCAAGATTTTACCTTTAAGTGGTAAAATTGCTTGGTTTTTACGATTACGACCCTGCTTGGCTGAACCGCCAGCTGAGTCACCCTCCACTATGTATAGTTCAGATAATGATGGGTCTTTTTCTTGGCAGTCAGCTAATTTACCAGGTAAACCTGCTAAATCCATAGCGCCTTTACGACGAGTCATTTCACGGGCTTTACGCGCCGCTTCACGTGCTCGTGCTGCATCAATAATTTTACCAACAACAATTTTGGCATCCATTGGGTTTTCTAATAAGAAATCAGAAAACTTTTCAGCCATTGCTTGCTCAACCGCAGATTTAACTTCGCTTGATACTAGCTTGTCTTTAGTTTGTGATGAGAACTTAGGATCAGGTACTTTAACACTAACAACCGCTGTTAAGCCTTCACGCGCATCATCGCCCGTTGCATTACTGGTTGTTTTAGCTTTTTTGTTAAAGCCTTCTTTTTCCATGTAGTTATTAAGTGTACGTGTTAGCGCAGATCTAAAACCGGCTAAGTGAGTACCACCATCACGTTGTGGAATGTTATTAGTAAAACAGTAAATGTTTTCTTGGAAGCCATCGTTCCACTGCATTGAAACTTCAACGCTAATCCCATCTTCTTCACGCTCGTGAGTAAAATGGAATACACCTTTATGTACAGGTGTTTTATTGCGGTTTAAGTATTCAACAAACGCTTGAATACCGCCATCATATTTAAAGTGGTCGGTTTTATTTTCTTCGCGTTCATCAGATAAGATGATGCTTACACCAGAGTTCAAAAACGATAGCTCGCGTAAACGCTTAGCTAAAATATCATAATGAAAATCAAGGTTTGTAAATGTTTCGCCACTTGGCCAAAAACGCAGTTCAGTACCCGTAGTGTCAGCATCGCCAATAACAGTTAATGGAGCGTTAGGTACGCCCATGCTGTAAGTTTGCTCGTGCAATTTGCCTTCACGACGAATAGTAAGAGTTAGTTTTTCTGATAATGCATTTACTACCGATACACCAACACCGTGTAAGCCACCTGATACTTTATAAGAGTTATCATCAAACTTACCACCGGCATGAAGTACCGTCATGATAACCTCGGCAGCAGACACACCTTCTTCTTCATGGATAGAAGTTGGGATACCACGACCGTTATCTCTTACAGAGACTGAACCGTCTAAGTGAATCGTTACATAAATATCATCACAATGACCTGCTAAGGCTTCATCGATAGAGTTATCAACGACCTCAAACACCATGTGGTGTAAGCCTGTGCCATCATCGGTGTCCCCTATATACATTCCAGGACGCTTTCTTACTGCGTCTAATCCTTTAAGTACTTTAATACTCGACGAATCATAATTCTCAGACATGGTTAATCCCACTTATCTTGTTATTAGGTTGCCATGTTTCACGTGGAACATTTGTAGTTCTCGTTGCATGGGTTCCACCACAGCAGAAATACTTTCAGACAAAATTGAAGAAATAAAAATTTGAGAACTGCAGTGAGCCAATAATTGTCCCACTTTCTCTTTTGTATCCTCGCCTAACTCTGAAGGTAGATCATCTATTAGCAATATAGATTGCTTATCTGTCTCTGACTCAATTAAACTATTTTGCGTTACTTTTAACGCATAAAGCAATAACTTCAATTGACCGCGTGAAAACGTATTCTCTACGCTGTTGCCAGCGACACTAAAACTAAAATCGGCCTTATGAGGGCCTTTACTTGTAAAACCTTGGCGAGCGTCTCGCTCAAAGTTTTGCTCTAATGCATCACTTAAAGACTCACTGTCTTTCCAACCTGCATTAAAGTTGATTTCTAAATCGCGTATAAGCGTTAATTCTGCACACATTTTATCAAAAAACTGCTGCTTAAACCTACTTATATACGCCATTCTTAATTTATTTATTTGTTCTGCCAGTCTAACAAATTCTTTGTCCCAAAACCTAATTTGGTCAAAATAATTCTTTGGCTTACTTTTTAATAATGCATTGCGTTGTTTAAGCACTTTATTAAACGATTGCCATAAATAAAAAAACTCATGTTCCACGTGGAACAAACCCAAATCTAAAAACTTACGTCGCTCTTTTGGGCCACCAAAAAACAATGAATAGCTTTCGGGTGTAATAATTTGCACAGGCATTAACTGTGCAAGTTCAGAGATTTTTCTGCTGGCTTTGCCTTGTATTTTTAAATTAGTTTCACCACTTTGGGTTTTACTAATCCCAATAGGAATAGACAAGTCGTGTAGCGCTTTGCGGCCGTGTATTACAAACTGATCTTGCTGATGTTGAATAATACTTTTATGTTTAGGTGTTCGAAAAGATTTGCCGTGAGAAAGGTAATAAATAGCCTCTAAAAGGCTGGTTTTTCCGCTGCCGTTTTCACCATAAATTATATTAACGCCGTTGACTGGTTCTAGCGTCAGTGCCTCAATATTACGAAAATACTTGAGGCTCAAGTGACTTAAACTCATTTATAATGGGTATCTTATAATCGCATAGGCATAACCACGTACATTGCTTCTTCATCGCCCGCACCTTCAATAAGTGCACTGCTGTTTGAATCTGCTAATGTAAATAGTACATCTTCTGTTTTTAATGTATTTAGTACATCTAATACATACGATACATTAAAACCAATTTCTAGCTCATCACCCTCATACATTACTTCTACTATTTCCTCAGCCTCTTCTTGCTCAGGGTTATTAGCCGTAATTTTAAGTAAGCCATTGGCAAGGTTTAAACGCACACCTCTAAATTTTTCGTTAGATAAAATAGACACACGTTGAAACGCATTACGTAACCATTCACGGTTAGCGGTAATTACTTTATCTCCACCACGTGGTAATACGCGGCGATAATCAGGGAAGCGGCCATCCACTAACTTACTGGTAAAAGTAAATTCCACATCGATAATACGAATATGGTTAGCGCCAAATTGAATAGTAACTAATTCTTCATCGGCAACCATTAGGCGCATAATTTCTTGCACACCTTTGCGCGGTATTATTAATTGACGCTGCGTATTTAACGATTGGCCTAATTCTTTTTGCGCTATTGCCAAACGGTGGCCATCGGTGGCCACTGTTTTAATGTCGGTATTATCTACTTCAAACGACATGCCATTTAAGTAATAACGAACGTCTTGGTTAGCCATTGAAAAATGCGTGCTTTCAAGTAACTTACGTAACTCTAAACGCGTTAGCTGAAACTCAACCTCGCCATCCCACTGCTCTAAATTAGGAAAGTCTTCCGCGGCAAGTGTAGTAAGTGAAAAGCGGCTTTTACCACTGGTTAAAAGCAGTTGGTGCTCTTGTAAGCTCAATGTAAGCTCAGAACCATCAGGCAGGCTTTTACAAATATCGAGTAATTTTTTAGCAGGTAGCGTTAACTTTGTATCGGCAATATCATCACCAACAAAAACACCTGCAACTAGTTCAATTTCAAGGTCTGTGCCTGTCATTGAAAGTTGCCCGTTTTCTACCACTAACAATACATTAGATAATATAGGTAACGTATGTTTACGTTCAATCGCACCCGATACTTGCACTAATGGCTTTAAAAATTGTTCTCTTGAAATGGTTATTTGCATAATAAAGTCAGCCCTAAGATGACAACGTTCTTATTAAATTTTGATAATCTTCTTTTATTTCGTGGCTTTCATCACGAAGTGATTTAACCTTTCTACACGCATGTAATACCGTGGTGTGGTCACGTCCACCAAATGCGTCACCAATCTCAGGTAAGCTGTGATTAGTTAATTCTTTAGATAATGCCATAGCTACCTGACGCGGCCTCGCGATAGAGCGGCTGCGGCGCTTAGATAACAGATCTGACACACGTATTCTGTAATACTCAGCCACGGTGCGCTGTATGTTGTCTATAGTGACAAGCTTATCTTGTAGTGCCAATAAATCGCGCAGCGCTTCTTTTACAAAGTCGATAGAAATTGGGCGTCCGGTAAAATTAGCATTAGCTATTACACGGTTAAGCGCGCCTTCTAATTCACGTACGTTTGAGCGTAATTTTTTAGCGATAAAAAAAGCGACTTCGTGCGGTAAATTAATTTTACTCTGCTGCGCTTTTTTCATCAAAATGGCAACACGCGTTTCAAGCTCTGGCGGCTCTATAGCAATCGTTAAACCCCAACCGAATCGTGATTTAAGCCTGTCTTCTACGCCCTCAATTTCTTTTGGGTAGCGGTCAGAGGTTAAAATAATTTGCTGATTACCTTCTAATAATGCATTAAAGGTATGAAAAAATTCTTCTTGTGAGCGCTCTTTATTAGCAAAAAATTGAATATCATCAATCATTAGCGCATCTACACTACGGTAATAACGTTTAAATTCTTCAATGGCGTTATTTTGTAGTGCTTTTACCATGTCTTGCACAAAACGCTCAGAATGCATGTAAACAATTTTAGCATCGGGCTTGTTAGCCATAATGCCATTACCTACTGCATGTAATAAGTGAGTTTTACCTAAGCCTGTGCCACCGTAAATAAATACCGGGTTAAAGGCAGAGCCAGGGTTATCTGCAACTTGTGTTGCAGCCGCTTTTGCTAGCTGGTTAGATTTACCCTCAACAAAGCTGTCAAAGGTATAGTTATCTTTTATATTAGATTTATAGCCTGATTTAGGCGCAGGCTCTACTGCTGCTTTTTGTTCTACAGGTTGCTGTTTAGCAGGTGCCTGTGAACTAGGTGATGCAGGGGCTTCAACACTTGGCGCCGCCGCTTGAGTATTTAGTAGTGGTTTACTACCTACATCAAAACGTAATTCGGGCGCTTCATCACCACAAATTTCTACCAGTAACTCATTAATACGGTTTAAATACTTTTCTCTTACCCAATCAAGAACAAAGCGATTAGGTGCGTAAATCGTTAAGGTATCTTCGGTACTTTCTGCTTGTAGTGGTCTTACCCACATACTGAATTGTTGCGAAGGCAACTCATCTTGCAATACATATAAACAACTTTGCCAAACCGACAGATACACAGTTAAACTCCCAGAGGTATAATTTTTATTCCCGCACATCAATAATGATTAAAAATCATGCATTTATTGCGTTCAATTGGCCAGCTACCCGACCCAAGACCGGGTATTATGAAGGCACTTTATCCACAAGTAAAAGATTGATTTTTATAAAATTGTTGATATCAATGTATAAATATCTTAACAGACTGATTTATAGCGACTTTTATTTTAAAGCCTGATAACAGATCATAACAAAAACACACTGAGATCGCGAACCAATTTTACGATCTAAATGAGTTTTCCCATGCTTTTATTCACTTTTTAAACACCAGCTGTGGAAAACTTCTTAATTATGATGATCCTAGTTGATCACCCTACTTTATTACGATCCACATTCTTTTAGTCAGTCTCGGCCATTAATTCGCCTTTTTGCGCAAAAGCAGACCATTTTGCTTTAAAATTAATCCATAAATATCAAGCCAGCGTACAAAAAATGTAATAAACACGGTGTTTACAGCGCAATTATGATTGACTTTAAAGTGCTTAATCTATAATATCTCGCGCTCGCAATGGCACCTGTGCCAGGATCGCGACCTGCATAGGATGTTTTAACTTTAACCGATCGGATGAGATTGTTATGAAAAGAACTTTTCAACCTAGCGTTTTAAAACGCAAACGTGCACACGGCTTCCGTGCTCGCATGGCAACTGTAAATGGCCGTAAAGTATTAGCACGTCGCCGCGCTAAAGGCCGCAAAGTTCTTTCTGCTTAATATATAAGTGGAAGACTTTAGCTTTGGCAGGGAGTTACGTCTGTTAACTCCCTCGCATTACTCTCGCATATTTAACGAACCCGCTCGGGCTGCAACTCCTTTATTTACTCTTTTAGCTAAACCTAATGACCAAGATAAACCTAGGTTAGGACTCACTGTTGCTAAAAAACGTGTAAAAAAGGCATGCCAACGTAACCGTATTAAACGACTCGCTCGCGAAAGTTTTCGTTTAAATCAACACACCATCGATAATATCGATATTGTGCTTATGGTAAAAAGTGGTATTGATGAGCAGTCTAACGAAGAAATAACCAAACAACTTACAAAGCTGTGGCGTAAAATAAATGAACGCTGCAAACCTGGTGCACCTAAACCACCACCTTTTAAAAAACGCCCAAACAAATCAGCTAAATCTAATAAACAAACCCGATAGCAATAGAATTGCAGGGTTAATTAGGGTATCTTTAGCTCACCTTTTAATCATGCGTTTAAAATCTCTAATTGAGCCTTTAAATACATGGTATCTATTCACTAAATATACGCAGGGGTATAAACACCATGAGGTTACTTAAACCACTTGTTGCTATTCCAAAGCGTTGTTTAGTGTTATTTATCCGCGGTTATCAAATGTGGATAAGCCCACTACTAGGCCCGCATTGTCGTTTTAATCCAAGCTGCTCTCATTACGCTATTCAAGCAATTAATTTGCATGGATTTGTAAAAGGGAGTTGGTTAGCACTTAAACGCATATTAAAATGCCATCCTTTACATTCAGGCGGAGAAGACCCCGTTCCTGAAAAATTAACCCGTATTAACCACCAACACGAGAAATAAGAGCTGTTATGGAATCGCAACGCACGTTTTTATTAATCGGTTTAATGTTAGTGTCGTTTTTATTATTTCAAGAATGGAATAATGACTACAACACACCTAAAGCCGATCCTAGTGCCACTACACAAACACTAAACACAACGTCACCAGAGTCAGATGATTATATACCGTCATCGTCAGATTCAGGTTTACCTGCTTCGGCTACCGCTGCTAAACGTTCAGTTATTGACATTACGACTGACGTTTTCAAAGTAAAAATAGACACCAAAGGCGGTGACATTGTTGAAGCAGACTTACTCCAATACGAAGAAGTAAAAGGTGAAGAAACACCATTTATGCTTCTAGGCGAGTTTGATGGCAATCAATACTTCTCACAAAGTGGTTTAATTGGTTTAAATGGCCCAGACGCATCAGCGAATGGTCGCCCTACTTACCAAGCAACGCAAAAAGCCTACACGCTAAGCGGTGATGAGCTACGTGTACCACTTACCTATGTTGATAGTAATGGCGTTAGCTTCACTAAAACATACGTATTTAAAAAAGGTCAATACGATGTAGGCCTTGAGTACACAGTAAATAATGCTACAAGTGCGCCAGTGCAAGTACAGCTATACACGCAAATTAAGCGTACCGTACAAGAAAAAGGCAGCTTAGTAGATCAAAACTATTTAGGTGCAGCTTACGGTACTGATGAAGAGTCGTACGAAAAATACAGCTTTTCAGATATGGCTGACAAAAACCTAAATAAAAACACCCAAGGCGGTTACGTTGCATTTATTCAGCATTACTTTGTAAGTGCATGGGTACCTAAGCAAGACGAAACACACACGCTTTACAGCTTAATTACTAAAAGTAATGCCGCTATTATTGGTACAAAAGCAGCGCCTATAAATGTACAAGCCGGCAGCGAGCAAACTCTTAATGCGACTTACTACATGGGTCCTAAAGAGTCAGATATTCTTGAAGCGATTCACCCAGATTTAGACCTGACTGTAGATTACGGTTGGTTATGGTTTATTTCGCAACCTTTATTTGTACTTCTTAAATGGCTACACAGTATTTTAGGTAACTGGGGTGTCGCTATTATTGCCATCACTATTATCGTTAAATCGTTAATGTACCCGCTGACTAAAGCGCAATACACGTCAATGGCTAAAATGCGTGCCCTTCAGCCTAAAATGGCTGCCCTAAAAGAAAAATATGGTGATGACCGTCAAAAGTTCGGCCAAGCTACTATGGAAATGTACAAAAAAGAAAAAGTTAACCCTATGGGTGGCTGTTTCCCTATTTTGCTACAAATGCCAATTTTCTTAGCGCTATTTTACGTATTCTTAGAATCGACAGAGCTGCGCCATGCAGAGTTCATTCTTTGGCTAACAGACCTTTCTACAAAAGACCCATACTACGTATTACCAATATTATTTGGTGCAAGTATGTTTGTGACGCAAAAACTACAACCAATGACGGTTACCGATCCAATGCAGCAAAAAATGATGACCTTTATGCCAGTTATCTTCTCTGTATTCTTCTTATGGTTCCCATCTGGTTTAGTACTTTACTGGTTAGTGTCTAACCTTATTTCTATTGTCCAGATGCTTATCATCTACCGTGGCATGGAAAAGCAAGGTATAAAAGTAAGAGGCTAGCTTAACGGCTACTCATATAAAGGCGACTTAGGTCGCCTTTTTTATTGCCTATTTTTTACCACAGCTATTCGCTACCAATAAATGCATAGGTTACAATAGCGCCATTAAAGTTACTCTCGTTGGCAAATAAATAGCATGATCAATCAAGACACAATTGCAGCACAAGCGACCGCCCCTGGGCGTGGTGGCGTAGGTATAATTCGGGTTTCTGGCAGCCTTGCTAAAAGCGTGGCCGAAAAAATAATAGGTAAAGTACCTAAGCTTCGCTATGCCGACTACGTTCCTTTTAAAAGTTTAAGCGGCGAGCAACTCGACCAAGGCATCGCTATTTATTTTGCAGGGCCAAATTCATTTACCGGCGAAGACGTACTTGAACTGCAAGGTCACGGCGGCCCTGTTGTACTCGACATGCTATTAAAAGAAATTAGCCAAATAGAAGGCGTTCGCTTAGCTAAGCCTGGTGAGTTTTCTGAGCGCGCCTTTATGAACGACAAGCTTGATTTAACCCAAGCAGAGGCTATTAGCGATTTAATTAATGCAACCTCAGAGCAAGCAGCTAAAAGCGCCCTACAGTCGCTACAAGGTGAGTTTTCTAAACACATTGAAACCCTAGTAGAAAAAGTTATTCATTTACGTATGTATGTAGAGGCAGCCATTGACTTCCCTGATGAGGAAATTGATTTTTTATCCGATGGTAAAGTATCGGGCGATTTAGATGCCATCATCAGTCAATTACACACAGTAACGAGCCAAGCTAAGCAAGGCAGTATTATGCGCGAAGGTATGCGCGTTGTTATCGCAGGGCGCCCTAATGCGGGTAAATCAAGCCTACTTAATGCCCTAGCAGGACGCGAAGCTGCCATAGTAACCGAAATAGCCGGTACTACTCGCGACGTACTACGTGAGCACATTCATATTGATGGTATGCCACTGCATATTATCGATACCGCAGGCCTACGTGAAAGCCCAGACCGCGTTGAACAAATAGGTATAGAGCGCGCGTGGGATGAAATAACCCAAGCTGATCGCGTGTTGTTTATGCTTGATGGCACCGACACCACCGACACCGACCCACACGCAATTTGGCCTGAGTTTATGGCAAAGTTACCGCAAGGTATGGGTGTTACCGTTATCAGAAATAAAGCCGATTTATCGGGCGATGCAGTAGGTATGGATGAAAACCAACAATACCCAGTAATTAGTTTAAGCGCTAAAAATGCGCAAGGTATTGAGCTTGTACGCGACCACTTAAAAGCTTGTATTGGCTTTCAGGGCGCAACAGAAGGTGGATTTATGGCGCGCCGCCGCCATTTAGATGCACTTGAACATGCGGCCTATCACTTAGATACTGGTAAAACGCAGTTAGAAATGCACGTAGCCGGCGAAATATTAGCCGAAGAGCTACGCTTAACGCAGCAGTACTTAAACGAAATAACCGGTGAATTTACCTCAGACGACCTACTAGGCAAAATATTTAGCTCGTTCTGTATTGGTAAATAACTCGCTAAAGCAGCATAAAATAACACTCACTTTAGGGCACATTAGTGCCCTTTTTTATGCCCGGTATAAAAATTTAAAAAGCTAAAATGGGTTAAAATTAAATAAAAACGCGCCTGATTTTAGCGTATTCAACTCACCTGTTTAATCTCTCACAGTATAAAAATACACCACGTTAAGCGCGTAATTGGCGCTCGATATAGCTTAAAAAAGTACCAATATGCCGGTAAAAAGTATCCTTAAGTAGATTGTTTTAACTACGGTTTGTGAATTTATAAGCAAAAGTAACCGGTACTATTAAGGCCAACGCCCACGTTTTTAATTGATCCACCAGCAAAACTCCTCGCTGAACTTGAAAAATAATAAGACTAATTAAAAAAGGTTATCCACAATCGCCTACTTTATGGCTAATAAAACAAAAATAGCGGCACATTTATAAGCTTAAACCGCAACGATCTATAAAAAAGCGTAGTTTATTACACTTATTTTCACTTTTTTAGGGCAGATCCGCTTAATCGGATCGTTTTTAAAAATTATTTTTGATCGCCTTTTTAAGTTATCAACAAGATTACTATCCACATTATGATCAACAACAGCTTAGCTATATAAAAACGCGAGCTGGTGGCATCACTTATAAAAAAAATCAATGACTTAGCTATATTTAGATCTACAAAACATACTAGTTAAGCAGAGCTTTCCCCAACCTTATCAACAACTTGATCAGAAGATTACATTTAAATAGTTTTTGTTAATTCATTTATATTCAATAACTTATACAAGCATTTACAACAAAGAGCAAAAACAACTCAAAAATAGTTATACAAAATTACAAAGGTTTTCTTTACTGCAAGGCTAACTCAGTTATCATAGCGGGCAAATAAGTAAAGTGTGATCAGTTTAAATATGAGTTCTGTAAATATAATCGTTGGTAGTCAAATGGGATCTGCAGAATATGTAGCAGAACAACTATGTGATGAGTTAAATAACCAAGGTATAAGTGCTGAACTACATGATCAACCTAATTTATCTGATATTGATCAACACAATACAATCTGGCTTATATGCACATCGACCTATGGCGCGGGCGATTACCCCGACAACCTTTTACCATTTGTTGAGCAGCTAAATCAGCAAAGTGACTTATCTGCAATTAAATATTCAGTCATTGGCTTAGGCGATACCAGCTACGACACCTATAACCTTGCTGGGCGTAATATAAATAGTTTAATGGCAAGCCTTGGCGCAACATGCATAGCGCCAAGGCTTGAATTAAATATTCTTGATGAGGCATTACCCGAAGATACCGCCCTAGAGTGGCTAGACTCGTGGATAGAGAAAACACAATTAAAGTAATGTGATCGAATAAAATGCATAAACAAAGTTACCCACAATTTACTAATAATTTAATAGCTTTTGTGGATAACCGCTGATCAAACTGCGTTTTTAAGCATGCTTATCCATGGGATAAGATCCAATTGATATTGGGCTGTGTATAACCCCCCTTTTTGATCAGAGCTTATTTGCCTGATGATCCGATCATATTAACACCTTTAGATCTGATCTAATTTTATGTTTTAAATGAATAAATAGAGCTTATCAACAGAAAACCCGATCAATAGTAGTAATAGTATTAAAAGATCTCTTTAAAAGATCCTTTATATTATAAGTGATCAGTGACTTAGATCTTGCCCACTGTTTAATCATTTATCTTCTGCTAATTTCTAGGTAGAATACGCTCCCTTTTGAAGTTTACTGGTTTGATTAAGTAGGATCCCATTAATGATTTTTCACGAAAAGTTTGACGTTATCGTAGTAGGTGGTGGACATGCAGGCACTGAAGCCTCATTGGCTGCTGCACGTATGGGGATGAATACCCTGCTGCTAACTCATAATATGGATACACTTGGTCAAATGTCTTGCAACCCTGCAATTGGTGGCATAGGCAAAGGCCATTTGGTTAAAGAAATTGATGCGCTAGGCGGTGCTATGGCACAGGCTATTGATAAAGGCGGTATTCAATTTCGTACCTTAAATTCTTCAAAGGGACCAGCTGTTCGTGCAACTCGAGCACAAGCTGATCGCGCTTTGTACAAAGCTGCAATTCAAAACACATTACAAAACCAAGAAAACCTAAAAATATTTCAACAATCGTGTGATGATCTTATCGTTGAAAACGACAAAGTTGTTGGCGTAGTAACCCAAATGGGATTACGTTTTAGCGCACCTAGTGTTGTATTAACCGTAGGTACTTTCTTAGGTGGCCAAATACATATTGGTTTAGAGAATTTTAAAGGTGGCCGTGCAGGCGATCCCCCTTCAATTGCACTTGCTGATCGTTTACGTGAATTACCTTTTAGAGTAGACCGTTTAAAAACAGGTACTCCACCACGTATTGATGCCCGTACAGTTGATTTTAGCAAGATGCAAGAACAACCAGGTGATGCGCCTACACCGGTATTTTCGTTTATTGGTAAACAAAGCGATCACCCACAGCAAATACCGTGTTATATCACCTACACAAACGAAAAAACCCATGAGGTTATTCGTAACAATTTACATCGCTCGCCTATGTACTCTGGCGTAATTGAAGGTATAGGACCACGTTACTGCCCTTCAATAGAAGATAAAATTGTGCGCTTTGCTGATAAAGACAAGCACCAAATATTTGTAGAGCCTGAAGGTTTAACATCGTACGAGCTTTACCCAAACGGTATTTCAACCAGCTTACCTTTTGATGTGCAGTTACAAATTGTGCAATCGATAGATGGTTTTGAAAACGCACATATTTGTCGCCCTGGTTATGCTATTGAATATGATTTCTTTGACCCACGTGATTTAAAACAGTCATTAGAAACCAAATTTATAGACGGATTATTTTTTGCAGGCCAAATAAATGGTACTACTGGTTACGAAGAAGCCGGTGCACAAGGTTTAATAGCCGGCATGAACGCCGCTTTACAAGTACAAGGCAAAGATGCATGGACTCCACGTCGTGATGAAGCATATGTGGGCGTACTAATAGACGACTTAGCAACGCTTGGTACAAAAGAACCGTACCGTATGTTTACTAGCCGTGCGGAATACCGTTTATTATTGCGTGAAGATAACGCTGATATTCGCTTAACAGAAAAAGGCCGTGAACTTGGTTTAGTTAACGATGAGCGCTGGCAGGCATTTAACGAAAAAATGGAAGTGATCGAAAAAGAGAAACAGCGTATTAAAGAAACCTGGATCCACAAAGATCATGCTGTGGTTGATCAAGTAAACGCCTTATTAAAAACACCGCTTACTCGTGAAGCAAGTTTAGAGGATCTACTTCGTCGTCCAGAAATTCGTTACGATGACTTAATGGCTATTGATGGGCTAGGATCTGAGTTTACAAACCAAGCTGCACTTGAACAAGTTGAGATCCATACTAAATACGCAGGCTACATTGCGCGCCAGCAAGATGAGATCAATAAACAGCTTCGTCATGAAGAAACCATTTTGCCTAAAGAGTTCGATTACTCAACGGTATCGGGTTTATCAAACGAGGTAGTTGCTAAGCTAACGGATGCGCGTCCAGACACTATTGGCCAAGCTTCTCGTATTTCTGGTATCACCCCAGCGGCGATTTCGCTATTATTAGTGTATCTGAAGAAGCAAGGCTTATTACGCAAAACTGCGTAATGGTAAAGGTAAACTGTGTTACAGCAACAATTAACAACATTGTTAGCGCAAACTGATATTGCGCTAACCGAAAAACAACAACAGCAATTAGTTAAATACGTTGAGTTACTAAACAAATGGAACAAAGCGTATAATTTAACGTCTGTACGCTTACCAGAAGAAATGATGATTAAGCACATTATGGATAGCTTAGTTGTTGCACCTCATTTACCCGGTCATCATTATATTGATGTAGGCACAGGTCCTGGCTTACCAGGTATTGTATTAGCTATTGCACTACCTGATACGCAATTTGTATTGCTTGATAGCTTAGGCAAACGTGTTCGCTTTTTAATGCAAGTTAAACACGAGCTAGGGCTAAATAATGTCACCCCTGTGCAGTCAAGAGTTGAAGAATATCAACCAAGTGTTAAATTAGATGGCGTACTAAGTCGTGCGTTTGCTTCACTGCAAGATATGGTTGATTGGTGTTCACACTTAATTGATCACTCAGGCAAATTTATAGCGCTTAAAGGTGTGTTTCCTAGTGAAGAGCTAGAGTCGCTACCTGAGGGTGTAAAATTTGAAGATAAAATCTCGCTAGTAGTGCCTGAGCTTGATGCACAACGACATTTAATTATTCTTTCTAAAGACTAGGGATCAGAGACATAGTGGCAAAAGTCATCGCATTAGCAAATCAAAAAGGCGGCGTTGGTAAAACAACAACGGCTGTTAATCTCGCTGCATCTATGGCTGCAACGAAGCGTAAAGTGCTGTTAATAGATCTCGACCCCCAAGGCAACGCTACGATGGGTAGCGGTGTAGACAAATATGGCGATGTCGCCACCATTTACGATTTACTCATTGAAGAAAAACCAATGGATGAGGTGATAATCACTGAAACCTCGGGTGAGTATCATATGATAGCGGCCAACGGCGATGTAACCGCAGCCGAAGTAAAGTTAATGGAATTGTTTGCACGCGAAGTACGCCTTCGTAATGCGCTTGAAAAAATACAAGATAAATACGAATTTATTTTTATCGACTGCCCGCCTTCACTAAATATGTTAACAGTAAACGCCATGGCTGCTGCTGATTCTATTTTAGTACCTATGCAATGTGAATATTATGCGCTTGAAGGGTTAACCGCATTAATGGACACTATTACGCAACTTGCAAAGTTAGTTAACCCTAACTTACAAATTGAAGGCATTCTTCGTACTATGTACGATCCGCGCAATCGATTAGCAAATGATGTATCAGAACAATTAAAACAACATTTTGGCGATAAAGTATACCGCACCGTGATCCCACGTAATGTGCGTCTTGCCGAGGCACCTAGTTTTGGTGCACCAGCAATGTACTACGACCGCGCATCAAGTGGCGCAAAAGCCTACTTAGCACTTGCGGGCGAAATGCTACGCAGAAAAGAAAAAACAGCGCCGGTAGTCGCCTAACTTTAAGGTAAAAAAATAACATGTCTGCTAAAAAACGAGGTTTAGGCCGAGGACTCGATGCCCTTTTAAGTTCATCAAAACCAGCGCCGAGCTCAAGCAAGGAACAAGACACAGTAAATGTGACTGAAGCTGTACAAACTGCAGCACAGCCCGTTGCGAATGAGTTGCAAAAGCTGCCTATTGAGTTTTTACACTCAGGAAAATACCAGCCTCGTAAAGATATGTCTGAAGAAGCGCTTGAGGAGTTAGCAAGCTCTATCCGCTCTCAAGGCATTATTCAGCCAATTGTGGTGCGCCCAGTTGCAGAAAATAGCTTTGAAATAATTGCCGGTGAGCGCCGTTGGCGTGCTGCACAAATAGCAAAGCTTGAAAGCGTACCTTGTATTGTAAAAGATGTGCCAGATGAAGCCGCCGTTGCTATTGCGCTGATAGAAAATATTCAGCGTGAAGATTTAAACGCAATGGAAGAAGCTATCGCTTTAAACAGATTATTGAATGAATTTGAATTAACGCACCAGCAAGTTGCCGATGCGGTGGGTAAGTCGCGCACTACCGTGACCAATTTACTACGATTAAACAATTTAAATAGTGATGTTAAAATTCTGTTAGAGCATGGCGACATAGAAATGGGCCACGCACGCTGTTTATTAGCACTTGAAGGTGAAGCACAATCTGACGCTGCAAGATTAGCCGTAGCTAAAGCGCTAACTGTTCGCGAAACCGAAAAGTTAGTACGCTCAATTTTAGAGCCGGTTGCTGCTAAAGAAGCACCTGAAAAAGACCCAGATGTTAAGCGTTTAGAGCAAAAATTAGCCGACAACTTAGGGGCTAAAGTAGAAATAAATTATAACGCGAAAGGCAAAGGTAAGTTGGTTATTTCTTACACCAATTTAGATGAGCTTGATGGCATTTTAAATCGTATAAATCACAGCAATACCGACCATTAAAATTTTACATGTCCGATAAGAGACATTTGTAGCTATTTTGTGTTACAAAGCGTCTACTCAAGTTGCAAAACTGGTAGGATTAAGTATAATTTCGCCAGTTTTCACACCCTAACAATTAGAACGCCATAAAGGTTAACTAAACGTGACTAATAAGTTAGCAAGACCTTATAGGCTTGCCGCATTTAAATTAATTTGTCTTCAGGGTATCGTAGCACTTGTAGCTGCAGTAATTATTTTTGTTGGTTGGGGAGTAAACGCCAGCGTATCAGCGCTTGCCGGTAGCAGCGTAGCAATACTTCCCCACCTAGTATTTGCGCTTTATGCATTCAGATATATGGGTGCAAGCAAAGCAAATCAAGCGTATACCTCGTTAAAACGCGGTAACGGATTAAAATTTATGCTAACAATCGTATTGTTTGCACTGATACTCAAGTCAACCACGGTCGTTTTAGTGCCGTTTTTTTGTGTTTATGTATTTGTGCTCTTTACTGGATTGTTTGCACCCGTTTTTTTTAAACATTAACTTTTGGGATATAACATGGCTGCAGAAGAAGTTACTATATCAAGCCATATCCAGCATCACTTAACAAACGCTAAGATGTGTATGACCGACTCAGGTCTTGCCTTCAACAAAGCGTGTGCAGACAGTGGTTTCTGGACATGGAATATAGATACCCTCGCATGGTCAATCGGACTTGGTCTATTATTTTTATGGACCTTCCGAAGCGCCGCAAAGAAAGCTCACACCGGAGTACCGGGTAAATTTCAATGTTTTATTGAAATGATTGTTGAGTTCGTTGGTGACAACGTACGTGACACTTACCACGGTAAAAGCAAATTAATTGCTCCATTAGCCTTAACAATTTTTGTTTGGGTGTTCTTAATGAACTTAATGGATTTAATCCCAGTTGATTTCTTACCTGCACTTGCTGGTTTTGTTGGTGAACAAGCCTTTGGCATGGACTCACACGACGTTTACATGAAAATTGTACCTACCACAGACATAAACTTAACCGCTGCATTAGCATTGGGTGTGTTTATTCTGATGATTGGTTACTCTATTAAAATTAAAGGGGTTGGTGGCTTCATTAAAGAGCTTACACTTCACCCGTTTAGCTCTAATAGCAAAGTGGCTATGATTTTCTTAATTCCTTGTAATTTATTACTAGAAACAATCGCTCTAGTGTCTAAGCCTTTCTCGTTAGCACTGCGTTTATTCGGTAACTTATACGCTGGTGAATTGATATTCATACTTATCGGCGCAGTTGGTTTAATGCAACTTCCGTTGCACTTTGTTTGGGCTGTATTCCATATCTTAGTAATCGTGTTACAAGCATTCGTATTTATGATGCTAACCATTGTTTACCTAAGCATGGCAAGTTCAGACAATCACTAATTTATACACTTTTTATATTTAACTTTAACAATTGAAACTTTGGAGAAAAAAATGGAACTAGTATTAGGTCTTAAGTACATCGCAGTTGCTTTACTTATCGGCTTCGGTGCAATCGGTACTGCAATCGGCTTCGGTAACATGGGTGGTAAATTCTTAGAAGCATGTGCGCGTCAGCCTGAACTTGCACCTTCATTACAAGTTAAGATGTTCATCCTAGCTGGTCTAATCGATGCGGTAGCAATGATCGGTGTTGGTATCGCAATGGTAATCCTGTTCGTACTTTAATTTTATTTTTTGAACAGCTTACTATTTTAAGGAGGAGCGGTCGTGAACATAACAGCCACTCTTATCGGTGAATTAATTGCGTTTACGGTGTTTGTACTATTTTGTATGAAATATGTATGGCCACCACTTAATGATGCAATTGAGTCTCGCCAGAAGAAAATTGAAGATGGTTTAGCTGCCTCTGATAGAGCCGAAAAAGACTTAGAACTTGCGCAACAAAAAGCTGCAGAACAGCTTAAAGATGCAAAAGCTCAAGCGGCTGATATCATTGAACAAGCTAAAAAGCGTGCCGTGCTTATTGTTGACGAAGAAACTGTTCGTGGACAAGAAGAGCGTGAAAAAATTATTGCTCAAGGGCACTCTGAAATTGAATCAGAGCGTAACCGTGTAACAGAAGAGCTACGTAAGCAAGTAGCAACTCTGGCAGTGGTTGGCGCTGAAAGAATTTTAGAGCGTGAAATCAATCAAGCCGCACATAGTGACATCGTTGAAAAACTTGTCGCTGAGCTGTAATTAGGAGGGTATGAGCATGTCTGAATTGACTACTATCGCTCGCCCATACGCTAAAGCGGCTTTTGAACTTGCCGTTGAAAAAGGCACGATTGAAAGCTGGAATGACATGTTGTTTTTTGCAGGCGAAGTTGCCAGCAATGAACAAGCATCAGCCATTCTAGCTGGATTGCCTACTGCTACTGCACAAGCTGAGTTATTTATTAACTTATGTGCTGAGCAGCTCAACGAACAAGGTCAGAACCTAGTTAAGGTGATGGCTGAAAATGGACGTTTGATTGCACTGCCTGAGGTTGCTCAGTTATTCGCTGCGTTTAAAGCAGAGTATGACAAAGAAATCGACGTAGATGTGATTTCGGCAACCCCTCTTGCTGCAGCGCAGCAAGAGTCATTGGTAGCGACACTTGAAAAACGTTTCGCACGCAAAGTTAAGCTGAATTGTAGTGAAGACGCTGCAGTTGTTGGCGGCCTTATTATTAAGGCGGGTGACACTGTAATCGACGGCTCAGTACGCGGTAAATTAAACCGCTTAGCCACAACACTACAATCGTAATTGGGAAAAAGAGCATGCAACTTAATTCCACTGAAATTTCAGATCTGATCAAACAACGTATTGAGCAGTTCGAAGTTGTAAGTGAAGCTCGTAACGAAGGTACTATCGTATCTGTTACTGACGGTATCATCCGCATCCACGGTCTAGCTGACTGTATGCAAGGTGAGATGATTGAGCTTCCAGGCAACCGTTATGCTATCGCACTAAACCTTGAGCGTGACTCAATTGGTGCAGTAGTTATGGGTCCTTACGCTGACCTTACTGAAGGCGTAAAAGTATACACAACTGGTCGTATCTTAGAAGTTCCTGTTGGTGCTGGCTTACTTGGTCGTGTTGTAAACACACTAGGTGCTCCTATCGACGGTAAAGGCGCTTTAGATAACGACGGTTTTGAACCTGTAGAAAAAATTGCACCGGGTGTAATCGAGCGTCAATCTGTAGATGAGCCAGTTCAAACTGGTTACAAATCTATTGATGCGATGATTCCAGTTGGTCGTGGTCAGCGTGAGCTTGTAATCGGTGACCGCCAAACAGGTAAAACTGCACTAGCAATCGATGCAATCATCAACCAAAAGAACACAGGCGTTAAGTGTGTGTACGTAGCGGTTGGCCAAAAAGCATCTACTATTGCTAACGTAGTACGTAAATTAGAAGAGCACGGTGCACTTGCAAATACTATCGTAGTTGTAGCATCTGCTTCTGAGTCTGCGGCACTTCAGTACTTAGCACCGTTCTCGGGCTGTACTATGGGTGAATACTTCCGTGACCGTGGTGAAAACGCATTAATCGTATATGATGATTTATCTAAGCAAGCTGTTGCTTACCGTCAAATCTCATTACTACTTAAGCGTCCACCAGGTCGTGAAGCATACCCAGGTGACGTATTCTACCTTCACTCGCGTCTTTTAGAGCGTGCATCGCGTGTAAACGCTGATTACGTTGAAAAGTTCACTAACGGTGAAGTGAAAGGACAAACTGGTTCATTGACGGCATTGCCAATCATTGAAACTCAAGGCGGCGACGTTTCTGCGTTCGTACCGACAAACGTTATCTCTATCACCGATGGTCAGATCTTCTTAGAAACTGACTTATTCAACTCAGGTATCCGTCCGGCAGTAAATGCTGGTATCTCGGTATCGCGTGTTGGTGGTGCTGCACAAACTAAAATCGTTAAGAAACTAGGTGGCGGTATCCGTCTAGCCCTAGCTCAGTACCGTGAATTAGCTGCGTTCTCGCAGTTCGCGTCTGACCTTGATGATGCAACTCGTGCTCAACTTGAGCATGGTGAGCGTGTAACAGAGCTAATGAAGCAGAAACAGTACGCACCAATGTCTGTTGCTGAAATGTCTTTGTCGTTATTTGCAGCTGAGAAAGGTTATCTTAAAGATATCGAAATCTCTAAAATTATGGATTTCGAAGCAGCTTTACTTTCTTATGCAAGTAGCACATACGCAGAGCTTGTGGCTCAAATCAATGAAACTGGTAACTACAACGCCGAGATCGAAGCGCAGCTTAAAGAACTTCTTGAGAAGTTCAAGTCTACGCAAACTTGGTAATTTAGTTATTAATGGTGCGCTTTAGTTTACTAAAGCACACCTTGATTCGGAGAGAGAGTCATGGCCAGCGGAAAAGAGATTAAAAGCAAGATCGGGAGTATTAAAAATACTCAAAAGATCACTAGCGCAATGGAAATGGTTGCTGCGTCTAAAATGAAAAAGGCGCAAGAACGAGTGGCTTCAAGCCGTCCATACGCTGACAAATTACGCAAAGTAATTGGTCGTGTTGCTCAAGCAAATCTTGATTTTACTCACCCGTTCTTAGAAGAACGTGAAGTAAAACGAGTTGGTTATATTGTTATCTCTACAGACCGTGGTCTATGTGGTGGCTTAAACTCAAATGAGTTTAAAAAAGTTGCATTAGACATTAAAGCGTGGAAAGAAAAAGGTGTGGACGCTGAGTTTGCAACTTTAGGTAGCAAAGCTGCTAGTTTCTTTCAACGTTTTGGCGGTCAAGTGCTTGCTAAAAAAGCAGGCCTTGGAGATAAGCCTTCAGTACAAGACGTAATTGGTCCTGTAAAAATTATGCTAGATGCATTCTCAGAAGGTAAAATTGACCGTTTATTCCTGGTATATAACAACTTCGTTAATACCATGAAGCAAGAACCAACAATTGACCAGTTACTCCCTTTGCCAAAAGCTGAAGAAGAAGTATCTGCCCACACATGGGACTACTTATACGAGCCAGGCCCAGACGCTATATTAGAGTCTTTGCTTGTACGCTTTGTTGAGTCTCAGGTATACCAAGGTGTGGTTGAGAACGCTGCCTCTGAACAGGCTGCCCGTATGGTTGCAATGAAAGCTGCAACAGATAATGCCGGCGACCTTATGGATGAGTTACAGCTTGTTTATAACAAGGCCCGCCAAGCGGCAATCACACAAGAAATTAGTGAGATTGTTTCTGGGTCAGCCGCAGTTTAATGCTTCAGGCAAAGATTAACGAGAGGAATAGACATGAGTTTAGGTAAGGTCGTCCAAATTATCGGTGCCGTTGTGGATATTGAGTTTTCTCAAGACAACGTGCCAGCCGTATATGACGCGCTAAAAGTAACAGATGGCGATTTAGCTGGTTTGACTTTAGAAGTTCAACAACAGCTAGGTGGCGGTGTTGTTCGTACTATCGCACTAGGTACTACTGACGGTTTACGTCGTGGCGCAGCGGTAGAAAATACAGGTGAAGCGATTCAAGTTCCAGTTGGTAAAGCAACGCTTGGTCGTATCATGAACGTACTTGGTGAGCCAATCGATGAAGCTGGCCCAATCGGCGAAGAAGACCGTATGTCTATTCACCGTGCAGCGCCTTCATACGAAGAGCAATCAAGTTCAGTAGAACTTTTAGAAACTGGTATCAAGGTAATCGACCTTGTATGTCCATTTGCTAAAGGTGGTAAAGTTGGTTTATTCGGTGGTGCCGGTGTAGGTAAAACCGTAAACATGATGGAACTTATCCGTAACATCGCAATCGAGCACAGCGGCTACTCAGTATTCGCAGGTGTTGGTGAGCGTACTCGTGAGGGTAACGATTTCTACCATGAAATGAACGATTCAAACGTACTTGATAAAGTATCGCTTGTATACGGTCAGATGAACGAGCCTCCTGGTAACCGTTTACGCGTAGCGTTAACTGGTCTTACTATGGCTGAGAAGTTCCGTGACGAAGGTCGCGATGTACTTTTCTTCGTAGATAACATCTACCGTTACACGCTTGCTGGTACAGAAGTATCTGCACTTCTTGGTCGTATGCCATCAGCGGTAGGTTACCAGCCTACACTTGCTGAAGAAATGGGTGTACTTCAAGAGCGTATCGCTTCAACGAAGACAGGTTCAATTACATCAATCCAAGCGGTATACGTACCTGCGGATGATTTAACGGATCCATCTCCAGCAACTACCTTTGCTCACTTAGATGCAACAGTAGTACTTTCACGTGATATCGCATCACTTGGTATCTACCCAGCGGTAGACCCACTTGATTCATCTTCACGTCAACTTGACCCATTAGTAATTGGTCAAGAGCACTACGATACAGCACGTGGCGTTCAAACAGTTCTTCAGCGTTACAAAGAACTTAAAGACATCATTGCTATCCTAGGTATGGACGAGCTTTCTGACGAAGATAAGCAACTTGTATCTCGTGCACGTAAAATCCAGCGTTTCCTATCTCAGCCATTCTTCGTGGCAGAGGTATTTACAGGTGCGCCAGGTAAATACGTTTCACTAAAAGACACAATTGCTGGCTTTAAAGGCATTCTAAGCGGTGAATTTGATGACCTTCCAGAGCAAGCGTTCTACATGGTTGGCTCTATCGAAGAAGCTCAAGAAAAAGCTAAAAGCATGTAATTAGGAGGGTAGTATGGCAGCTATGACTGTACATCTTGACGTAGTAAGCGCAGAGCAGAGCTTGTTCTCTGGTCTAGTTGAATCGATTCAAGTATCTGGTAGTGAAGGTGAGCTTGGTGTTAATGCCGGTCACGCCCCACTACTAACTGCCCTTAAACCTGGTATGGTACGTTTAGTTAAGCAACATGGTGAAGAAGAACTGATCTATATTGCTGGCGGTACACTAGAAGTTCAACCGAACATAGTAACCGTACTTGCTGATACAGCTGTTCGTGGTGAAGACCTAGACGAGCAAGCCGCAGAGCAAGCTAAGCGTGACGCAGAAAGCCAAATGGCTAATGCGTCAGCTGCTGAATTTGATTATCAAAAAGCAGCTATGCAACTAGCAGAAGCTATTGCACAACTTCGCGTAATTCAGCAATTACGTAAAAAGTAAGCCTATCCGGTTTTTAAAAGCCCACATTATGTGGGCTTTTTTGTGCCTGTAATTTGGCTTTACACTTATATCAACCTGCAAAGCTGGTTACAATAAGTGTAATTATTATGAACAGTTTGTTTATCATAGATTCAGTCATTATTTTTTATAATACGGCTGAGTATGTATACATGGAGTGACATGCGTAATCTAGTTAAGCTACTTTCATTAACTCCTCACTAAAACAACGGAAAAAGGAAATTGTTTTAATGGCTCTAACAACAGTAATTCTTGCTGCGGGTAAAGGTACTCGTATGCGCTCAGCTCTACCAAAAGTACTGCATAAAGTGGCAGGTAAACCTATGGTGCAGCATGTTATAGATAACGCAAAGGCATTGGGTGCAACCACCACTAACTTAGTTTACGGGCATGGCGGCGAACTATTACAACAACAACTTGCCGATAACGACGTAAACTGGGTACTGCAAGCAGAACAACTTGGTACTGGCCACGCAGTAGCACAAGCAAGCCCTCATATTAATGATGACGACACTGTGCTTGTTTTATACGGCGATGTACCCCTTACAAAGCAATCAACACTTGAGCGCTTACTAGCCGCAACACCTAAAAATGGTTTGGCGGTATTAACAGTTAATTTGGTTAACCCAAATGGCTATGGCCGTATGCTACGAGAAGATGGCAAGCTTGTAGGTATTATTGAGCAAAAAGATGCAAGCGCTGAGCAGCTACTTATCAGCGAAGTAAACACCGGCATTATGGCGGTTAACGGCAAGCTTTTAAAAACATGGTTAGGCAATCTATCTAACAATAATGCGCAAGGCGAATACTACCTTACAGATATCGTTGCTATGGCGCACAGTGAAGGTGTAGAAATCACCTCAGCACAGCCCGATCATGCAATGGAAGTTGAAGGCGCAAACAACCGCGTACAACTTGCAGGCCTAGAGCGTGCTTATCAAGCATGGCAAGCAGAAGAGCTAATGTTAAATGGTGCCACCCTAGCCGACCCTGCTCGTATTGATGTACGTGGCAATGTTAAAACAGGCGAAGACGTATTAATTGATATAAACGTTATTTTTGAAGGTAATGTAACCCTTGGCAATAACGTACAAATTGGCCCTAACTGCGTACTTAAAAACTGTACCATAGGCGATAACGTTGTAATAAAAGCGAATACCCTAATTGAAGATGCAAGCGTAGCGGCTAAATGTACGCTGGGGCCTTATGCACGCCTACGCCCAGGTGCGGTAATGGAAGAAGACTCGCACATTGGTAATTTTGTAGAGATGAAAAAAACCCGACTAGGTAAAGGCTCTAAAGCAAACCACTTAAGTTACTTAGGCGATGCTGAAATTGGCGAAAAAGTGAATATAGGCGCAGGTACTATTACCTGTAACTACGATGGAGTTAATAAAGCAAAAACCATTATTGGTGATAACGCCTTTATTGGTTCTAACTCATCACTTGTTGCCCCAGTACACATTGGTACAACAGCAACAATAGGAGCAGGCTCTGTGATCACCAGTACCGTTGAAGATGAGCAGCTTGCAATAGCACGTTCTAAACAGCGTAATTTAACCGGCTGGAAACGCCCAGTTAAAAAATAATTATAAAAGGCTACTTAGGTAGCCTTTTTTATTTCAGTTGAAGTTTAAACTGTTCTTTATAGCGCCTAGACAAGTTAAGCATCTTACCTGTAGTAAGTTTTATTTCACTATCGCCACTAGGTAGCGGTGTTATAGATTCTATTCTATCTAGATTTACACCATGACTGCGGTGGATTCTACAGAAACCTTTCTCTTCTAGTTGCTCACTTAGTGCTGTTAGGGTCATTCTTAAAGGGTAAATAGACGTGCCAATATACAAGTTTACATAGTTGCCCGATGATTCAAGCCAATCAACATCGTCTATTTTTACAATAAACTCTTTACCATGCTTTTTTACAAGCAAACGGTTTAGAGTGGGTGTTGCTTGTTGCTCGCTTTCTTCTATAGAAGATGCCTCCCCAATTAATTGCTGAACGACATATTGATATACTTTTATGAGCGCAATAAAAAATATAAAGCTTATAGCATCCTTTTGATATTCGTATATTAATTCAAACCAACTCAAACCAAAATCATAAGAGCGACCCCAAGCTAAATATACAAGCTTGCGACTGCCTACCATAATAGCAATATGTAACATGCTAAATACAATTGAAGCGCCAAAATACATACCCAATGAAGTAGGTATTTTATGCCATTTAAAAGGTGTGTTATTCAAAAACCAAATTAAAGCCGGAAACATAAGCAAAGATCCTAGCGCGCTTGAATACTCCCATACAAATGGCTCCCAAATTAAAAATGTTAAATCTCCTGATCTTTTTACCTCCATAATTTGGGTTGTAGCATTTACGGTATTATTAATTAATACGTAAGCACACAGTAATACTGATGCGTATAAGGTTTGAAAACGCTGAAAGTGTTGTAGGTTCATAGTATGTGCTTATATTTATGTGGTGAGTTTATCCCTAAATACCACCGTTTATCACTAATGCCTGTAATATAAGCACTTATGAATATTTTTTGCGAGTCGTTTCAGTCTTACTAGTACCAATAGACATACATTGGTTTTAGTATGAATAAACAATTACACGTAACAAACCGTCATTACTTTCTTGATTGGCTGAGAGTCATTGCGTTTGCTGTACTTATTTTTTATCACATTGGCATGTTGTACAGCGAAAACTGGGGCTTTCACTTTAAAAGTACTTATATATCTCACTACGTAGAGTATTTTTTATTGGTGTTTGCTCCTTGGAGAATGCTACTGATTTGGTTTATATCTGGAGTAGCACTTCGCTTTATGCTCGATAAAGTGAGAGGTGTTAAATCAAATGCGTTATTTGTTTTAAATCGCTCTATTTTTATATTACTACCTTTGCTGGTGGGGTTATGGCTAATAGTTCCCTTTCAGTTGTATGCAGAAATGTCGCAAACAAGCGGGATAGACATAACGTATTGGCAGTTCTACTTAGCGTTTTTAGATATTAATAATGAGATGTTTGCCAATTACCAGTCTGGGGTATGGCCGCACGTAGATGTAAATCATTTATGGTATTTACGCTCTCTTTGGCAGTTCATGCTTATCATTATTTTATTTTCACTATTCATGAAGCTCCCTTTTTTTACGCCTTTACTCAAGTTAGGTAAAGTGAGGCTGCCATTACTGGTAAGCTTATTAGTCATAGCCATGTTGCTTACACATAACTACTTAGAAGGAGATGCTGTAAGGGAGGCTAACGGCTTTATATTTCTATTTATAGGGTATCTGTCAGGCAAACACAATTATTTTTGGGCGAGCCTAAAACACTATTTTTGGGTGTTATGTGTAAGCTTTACCCTGCCATTAATATACATATTAATGGCTTACCAAAACGTATTTGATTTACCTAGTTATATTTTTACTACTATATACAATATTCAAAGAGTATTGGGAGTGCTTACCATGCTTGCACTCGCACAGCATTTTTTAAACTTTAAAACTAATTACTTAAAAACATTTAATAGCTGGGTGTTCCCTTTTTATTTATTGCACCAAAGTGTACTCATAATCCTATGTTTTGTTTTGCAGCCTTTAGAGGTAGGTTCTTTTATTGAACCACTCTTGGTTGTTATTGGTACATGGTGTATTTGCGCGGTTATTAAATTAATAGTGACACGTATTGATATTTTAAGGCCTTTAATAGGTGTTAAAACTCAAAATAGCTATTCCAAGCCTTATAAATTATTAGGTTATACAGTAAGCCTTATTCTTGTGTGCCCCTTAGCATTTAAACTCGTTTTTTAAAGTTAAAAAAGCTTTATTAAAAGTGCCATAGCTTTGTCATACCTGTGTGTTGTTATTTTGTTCAATACCACACTAAGGAAAATAACAATGTTAAAAAGGTCACTTATAGCACTTTCACTCATATCAATATTAACGGGTTGCTCACTAGATGGAGATGACGGCCAAGACGGCACGCAAGGTATCCAAGGGGAGCAAGGCACAGCGGGTCTAAATGGTACTAACGGCACCAATGCAAACTCTGCGTTAAATATAAGTTTAGTAGGCCGCGCTGTACTTAATGCCCAAAGCCCCGAAGGTGCAGCCGAAATAGTCGCATATCAAGCATCTAAAAAGTGGATTTACGCCATTAACAGCTCTGGTGATGAAGCCGTTGTTAATATTATACCCGCCGACACCTTTGATACGGCGGCCCTTGTTAAAGATAACGAAGGGATAGTGAGTGCAACTAACCTAACATCAACCATTACCCTTACCTTAAACGACAACACCCCAGGCGATGCTAACAGCATAGCAATAGATGAAAACAACCAAATGCTAGCTGTGGCTATGGCTGCTAAAAATGTGGGCGAAGCGGGTCAAATTGCATTTTACGACATAAGCGGCGATACACCCGCCTTCATAAAAAATGTACCAGCAGGCTTTTTGCCAGACATGGTGACTTTTAACCACGACGGTACAAAAGTAGTTGTAGCCAATGAAGGTGAACCTAATGGCGATTACAGTATCGACCCAGAAGGCTCTGTAAGCATAATTAATATAGTAGAAGGTGTAGTAGCTGATACGGCAGCTAATATTGACTTTACTACTTACAATAGTCAGCAAGCTGAACTTGAGTCTGATGGATTTGTGTTTGCTAACCCTACAGGGCGCACTATTAGCGGAAATGTAATAAATACGACAGTAGCTATGGATTTAGAGCCTGAGTACGTCAGCATTTCTAAAGATAACAAATATGCCTACGTATCAATTCAAGAAAATAACGGTCTCGCTATTATTAACCTAGAAGATAATAGCGTAGAGCTAAAAGCGCTAGGCTTTAAAGACTGGTCAGATTTACAAATAGATGCATCAGATAAAGACGGCGGTGTTAATTTTAAATCGTATCCAGGGCTTTATGGTATGTATCAGCCAGATACAATTTCAAGCTTTAGCTGGAAAGGCGCAAACTTTATAGTATCGGCAAATGAAGGTGATGCACGCGAGTACTTCTTTGATGTAACAGATGAAGCAGACTGCACAGCAAAGGGCGGCCTAGATTACGATGAAGATGATGGCTGTCTTGCCTATATAGATGAAAGCCGCGTTGAAGATTTAACGCTTGCAGCTAATTTTGACTACTTAAATAACGACGATGACGATATAGGCCGCTTGAAGGTAAGCACTGTAAAAGGTGATACGAATGACGACGGTCAATACGAATCGCTTTATGCCTATGGTGCACGCTCATTTACTATTTGGGACAGTAATGGGCTGGTGGTATTTGACTCAGGCGATGACATAGGTCGTATTACCGCATCGGTTCATGGTGAAGCCTTTAATAACAATGAAGATGAAAACGAAGGTGACACACGCTCAGATGATAAAGGCGCAGAACCCGAAGCGCTAACAATAGGTACGATAGACGAACGCACTTTTGCCTTTATAGGTCTTGAGCGCATGGGCGGGATTATGGTTTACGATATTACCAACCCTTACGATGTGCAATTTGAAGATTACTTTTATAACCGTGGTGTAATAGAAGGGGCAGATATAACCGGCGACCTTGCACCCGAAGGCATGGTGTTTGTAACTGCCGAACAAAGTGCGACAGGCGAGCCACTGCTTATAATCGGTAATGAGATCTCAGGTTCTATAGCTGTATGGCAAATTGCAGCAAATTAAAACCAACAAAGCAGTACAGCGATTACTAAATGTACTGCTTTTTCTAACGCGCAAATATTAGCTGTAAAATAGCGACTTAACATGCGCGTTTTTTAATCTAAAATCAGCCCGTAGGCCTTTATTTGTATGCGTTTCATACTAAATTCATTTATTTGTCAAAAAGCTGAAATTAAACATTGACCCCCGCTCGAATCTCCCTATAATGCGACCCCACTGAGACGGGAAACGCTGAAGCATAGCAAGGCACAACGGCTCAGAGAGTTAAGTAAAACTTCGGTTTTAAATCTTCTAAAAAGAAAGTTTAAAATTAAGTGTTGACTCGAAAAATAAAGGATGTATTATACGCATCCCTAGCGACAAGGTCGCAACGTTCTTTAACAATATAAAGCAATCATCTGTGTGGGCACTCGTACAGATTGAGTTCTAACAGCCAAGCTA
>NZ_JALNTH010000047.1:0-47006 GCF_023161935.1 Pseudoalteromonas sp. 2CM28B | reverse complement strand
GGGTCATGATGGACTTGAACCATCGACCAATGGATTAAAAGTCCACTGCTCTACCAACTGAGCTAATGACCCGCTCTTTTTGTCGCATTTCGAGTGGGGTTACCATTCGTTTGCTGCGGGCGCTTATAATACTTATTTATAAAATGAGTGCAACCGAAATTGTCTCTTTTTTTAAGTTTTTATGTCTAGTTGAGCAATTTTAGACCGCTTATGACAAAAAGCAGTCTAATCAAGCATCAACATTTATTTTGATAAGCGATCTGTGGCTAATTTAGCAGCAGTTGTACTTGGGTACTGATTAATAAGCTCATTCAGTATTTTTTGTGCTTCTGCCTTCAAACCTTGCTCTTGTAAAAGTGTACCAAGCTTTAACATCGCATCTGGGCGTTTATTTGAATTTGGAAATTCGTTAACAACTACTTTAAAGTGCTCGGCTGCTTTTACACCGTCATTTTTAATCGTTAATAGTTGTCCCAGCCAGTAATGTGCGTTTGAGGTGTACACTGAATTTGGATACGTTGTTAAGAACGCTTGAAATTCTGGAATAGCTTGGTCGTAGCGTTTATCTTTCATTATAAGCGCAACAGCACGTTCGTACGCTTCGTTTTCAGATAAGTCGCTGCTGTAGCTCTGCTCGTTACTAGGCTGTGTGTAGTCTGTTGTAGGCGCTGGAGCGGTCGGCTTTGCATACGCTTGGCTAACACGGTTCTCAATTTCTTGATAAAGCTCGCGTTGACGCTGGAGTACTTTTTCAAGCTTATAGCTTTGCTCTTCAGTTACTCCGCGTATTTGACTAACTTCATCTTGCAGTAAATTGAGCTGTTGCTGTAACTCTACTTGTAAAAAATTACGCTGTTGCATCATACTTTCAAGTGTTGCTAAACGCTTTTCAATGCTTGACTGTGAACTTGCAGCTTCTGAAACAGGAGCGGGAGCAGCCAAAACTTGGGTGCTCCCGCTCAATATCATGGCTGCCAAAATAATTTTCGGCTTCATAATATCTCTTATCTTAGTAAACTAGTACCGCACGGCGGTTTTTAGCGAAAGCAGACTCAGTGCGAGATTTAACCATTGGCTTTTCTTCGCCGTAGCTAACTACTGACATTTGGCTTGCAGAAACACCTAAGCTTTGTAGGTATTTTTCAACTGCTTGTCCACGGTGCTCACCAAGTGCAATGTTGTACTCTGGCGTACCGCGCTCATCTGCGTGGCCTTCAATTAATACTTTAACAGAAGGATTTTTAACTAAAAACTCAGCGTGTGCACGAAGTAAGTCTGCATATTTGCTTTCAACTGTCGCTTTATCAAAGTCAAAGTAGATAATTTGCTCTTGACGAAGCGCTTCGTACTTTTGACGAAGTTGCTCTTCTGCTTGTTGCTCTGGCGTCATTGTGGCTACTTCAACTGTATCCGTTGTTGTTTGCTCAACAGTTGCTTGGTTTGACTGGTTAGCTGCATTTTCGTCGATATCTGAAGATGAGCTACAAGCTGCTAGTGTCATTACTGGCACAGCAATTAGCAGGCCTTTAAGTATTTTGTTAAGTTGCATTGAGTAGATTCCTATTTTGAGTAAACCAGCAATTATTACTGTAAATATGGCGACCAAGCAGGTGCCTTTACTTGTCCATCAAGCACAGGTAAACGTGCTTTAAAACGACCGTCCATCGATACTAGCGCAAGTACCTGTTTATTATTGTGGAGCGTGCTGTATATAATCATCGAGCCATTTGGCGCTATGCTCGGTGATTCGTCAAGGCGAGTTCGTGTTAAAACTTGAAACGCACCTGTAGCCAACTCTTTCTTAGCAAGATGATACTGTCCGTTAGTACGGTTTACCATCACTAATTCTTTTCCGTCTGGCGAAATAGAACCCGCTAGGTTCATGTCACCGTCAAAGGTTAATCTTTGCGTTCTGCCAGTTTTTAAATTTAACTTATAAATCTGAGCATTACCACCCCTTTCCGACGTAAATACTATATCTTCACCATTTGGGTACCACGAAGGTTCGGTATCTATACTACGATGGCGTGTTAATCGCGTCTCTTTACGTGTTAGTAAGTCTAATAAGTAAACCTCAGTTGCACCAGTTTTATCTTTTGACAGCACTAGCAGTAACTTTTTACCATCTGGCGAGAATTGCGGCGCGCCGTTAATTCCCTTGTAGCTGGTGATCAATTCGCGTTTACCCGTATAAATGTCTTGAATGTAAATTTGGCTCTGGCGATTTTCAAAGGTTACATATGCTAACTTAGTACCGTCAGGTGACCAAACCGGCGACATTAATGGCTCTTTTGAACGCAATAATACTTGTTCATTAAAACCATCGTAATCAGCAACGACTAACTGATAAGGCTTTTCTTCGGTATCACGTACAATAACATAGGCTATTTTTGTTAAAAATGCGCCTTTTTCGCCAGTTAGCTTTTCATAAATAACATCACTAATGCGGTGCGAGTATCGACGAAATCCAGTTTCACCAATTACGCTTTGACGTGCTTCTAAAATATGGTCTTGGCTTTGAACAAGCTTACCGTTGCTCATCATTTGTGTTTCACCGCCAGTAATTTGGCCGCGAATAACATCAACAAGCTCATAACGTACTAAGTAACGTCCGTTGGTTTGCTGTTCGACTTCACCCACTAAAACCGCTTCAACGCCTTTATTAACCCAAGCGCCATAATCAATATCGCCGTCTTTATGTGGTTGTTGAGGCATTTGTGAAGCGCTAACTGGCTTAAATTTACCACTGCGCATTAAATCAGCAGCAATAACATCGCTAAGCTGCTCTGGAATAGGGCCATTACCTTGGTATTTAAAAGGCACAATCGCAATCGGTCTTGCACCGTCTATACCTTCAGTAATAACAATTTCAAGTGCCGCGTGTGCAACACCCTGAAACCCTAATATTAAAACTAAACAGGCTATTTTAATTTTGTTAAACATGTCATCCCTTAAAACTCTGGCGCGATGGTTATATTAATATTCTTTAATTGTTCGAATACGTCTTTATCTTTCGATACCGGTAATGTGTCGGCCATGCGAACCGCTCTTAAAGCAGCTTCACACACTAACTTATCACCGCCTAACGACTTAACCTGCGTAACCAAGCCATTAAACCCAAGACGGAGATTAATGCGGCATTGCTGGTTTTTCATTTTTTCATCAATTAATAAGTTTTGCTGAATACGCGCCATAATTAATGCACGGTATTTATCAACTTCACTCACTACTTGCTGTTGACGTATTTTATTGCGTGCAGCCTGCTCTTTGGCAAGTTGCTCTTGCAGTATTTGTTCTTGCAATGCTTGCTGACGTTTACGCTCAGCTTCTTCAGCACGTTTTTTACGCTCTTCTTCGGCTTTTTTAAGCGCGGCTTCTTCGGCTTTGCGTTTGTCGGCAGCCGCTTTAGCAGCATCTTCAGCCTCTTGCTTTTGCTTTTGCGCTTGTTTGGCTTTTGCTCGCTCACGTTGTTCTATTTCGCGGGCTTTTTTAGCTTGAGCTTCGGCTTCAGCTCTTTCTTTCTCTTTAGCTTTGCGCTGCTGCTCTAGCTTTTTAATGCGTCTTGCTTCAGATTCTCTTTGCTTACGTGCTTCTGCTGCTCGGCGCTCTAAATCACGAATGCGTTTATCTTCAGCGCGCTTTTTATCTTCTTCTTTTTTGCGTAACTCAGCAATTTTTTGCTCAACCTGCTGTTGATCCACGGTCACAGCAGACACCGCATTTTCTGGCTCAGGAATGGCGGCATTAAGCGTCACTTCCATTACTTTAGGTTTAGGTGGATGAATGTTTGCTGATGCATACAAAAATCCCCCTAATGCTAAATGCAGTATTACTGATTTGATTAACGACGTATTCATATGACTACTTGGTCCCCTCAAAGGATTCGGTCATTAAGCCTACCGATGGTACACCTGCATTCTTCAAAAAATCCATGAGCAGTAACACTTCTTGATACGACACTTTACCTGAGCCTTTAATCATTACTGGGGTATCAGGGTTTTTCATTAGTTGTAGTTTAATTACAGCGGCTACATCTAATGCTTCCATTGGCTCTTCCGGATCAGTACCTATGCTTACATAATACTTACCTTGCGAATCAATAGAGGCAATAATGGGCGGCGTATCTTTGGTATCAACTAAGTCTGACTCTTCCATTTTTGGTAGGTCTACTTTTACGCCATGGGTTATTAATGGCGCAGTGGCCATAAATATAATAAGCAACACCAACATTACATCAATGTATGGTACTACATTAATTTCTGCGACTGGGCGACGCTTTTTACGCTGGTACATTCGCTTGAGCCTCTATTTGGGTAGCTGCTTGACGGTGTAAAATATTGGCAAATTCTTCCATAAAGTTAATGTAATGAGATTCTAACTTTTCAACTTTATTAGCAAATCGGTTATAGGCAATAACGGCAGGAATAGCCGCAAATAAACCCATTGCTGTTGCAATCAAAGCTTCTGCTATACCTGGTGCAACCATTTGTAAGGTTGCTTGTTTTACTTCACCTAAGGCAATAAAGGCATTCATAATACCCCATACTGTACCAAACAAACCTATGTAGGGGCTAATTGACCCAACGGTTGCTAAAAACGATAAGCTTGATTCTAGTTTTTCTATTTCACGAGAAAGCGCAACCCGCATTGAACGATGTGTGCCTTCCATAACAATGCCTGCACTTTGGAAGGTATTTTTTTTGTGGCGTGCAAACTCTTTGAAACCTGAGGTGAATAACGCTTCAATACCCGTTGATTGACCACCGCGTGATGAAATTTCGTTATATAGCTTACTTAGGTCAACACCAGACCAAAAACGATGCTCAAATTTTTTGGCATTTGCTAAAGCGTCAGAGATGGCTTTTTTACGTTGAAAAATAATAGCCCACGACATAACCGACATAGCAACCAACGCTAGCATTACTAATTGCACAAGCAAACTGGCTTCTAGAATTAGATCTAAAAAATTAAGCCCTGATCCCACGTTAAACTCCTAAATAATTAAAAACATCAAATTGATTTATTTGAGTAAGGTAACTTTGTAACACATTAGCCACCATTAAAGTTCAGCTAGTGTATCTAGTGTATTTCCTGCTGACAACGATATTGCTGTGAATAGCCAACAAAAAACGTTAAAAAAATAATTTTACTACTTAACTCTTGTTTTACTGTATAAATAAATAACAACAAGACTATCTATAAGCCCGCTTAATTTCACTAAAGAGTCACAAAAATACGCTGTTTATTCAAAATTAATGCATAAGCACTCATAAACACTACACGCTTACCTTAACGTAATAGTAAAACTAATACCGAACGTTTATATGTTAATACACATAAACAAAGCATTTCATTAACTTATAGAATTAATGGTTAATTAACATGCAACATTAAGTAAAAACAGAAAACCCCTGCTATTAGTTTTTTTAATCTGAAAATATAAATTTTCTAGTTTGAACAAATTCTGCCGCTTCGGTATTATTCTCCTATACCGAGCTAGCGCATTAAATGAAAGCTATTTCATTGAATCCAGTTCTTCGTAATATGATTTATTTCGTATTACTTTTTTACTTCTTGGGGTATGACCTCAACAAGTAAAACGTAGTTCCCTAGATTACTTCCTTAAACTTGTTGTTTGCCCGCATTATTTGCGGGCTTTTTTTTGCCCGCAATTTGTAAAATTAGTTACACTCGGGCTCAATACCATTACTGCAGCCGCACAATAGCCTGATGTGTCTTAACGCTCAGTGAATTATTGGCAAAGTAAAATACGTCTAAATTTAGCCTTTGCTTATACTAAAAAGCCACTGTCGTTAAAATGACAGTGGCTTTAGAAAGAGTCTCGTTATTCTGGTTATTTAATCTTTTTTAGGTAACAAGCCAAAATGGTGATACGCATTATCAGAGACAATTCGCCCTCGCGGCGTGCGCTGAATAAATCCTTGTTGAATTAAAAACGGTTCGATCACATCTTCTATGGTTTCTTTCTCTTCGCCTATTGCCGCGGCTAAGTTGTCAAGGCCAACAGGGCCACCCATAAACTTTTCGATGATGGCGAGTAAATATTTACGATCCATGTAATCAAAACCGCTTTTATCAACGTCAATCATGTCGAGGGCTTGTTGAGCTACCTCAGCATTAACCGTACCGTCTGACTTTACTTGGGTGTAATCGCGCACTCGACGCAATAATCGATTTGCAATACGTGGCGTACCGCGCGAACGTTTGGCTATTTCGGCGGCGCCATCGTCACACATTTCTAAACTAAGATAATGCGCTGAGCGCCCCACAATGTGCGATAAGTCTTCCACAGAGTAAAACTCTAAGCGTTGAACAATACCAAAGCGGTCACGCAGTGGAGAAGTTAATGACCCCGCACGAGTAGTTGCACCAATGAGTGTAAACGCGGGTAAATCAAGCTTAATAGAGCGTGCAGCAGGGCCTTCACCTATCATAATATCGAGCTGGTAATCTTCCATTGCCGGGTAGAGTATTTCTTCAACTTGCGGGCTCAAACGGTGAATTTCATCAATAAACAGTACATCACCCTCTTCAAGGTTAGTAAGCAATGCGGCTAAATCGCCCGCTTTTTCAAGCACAGGGCCCGAGGTGGTTTTAATATTTACATTTAATTCGTTGGCTACAATATTGGCAAGCGTGGTTTTACCTAAGCCTGGCGGACCGAATATTAATAAATGATCCAACGCTTCGCTGCGGCTACGCGCGGCTTCAATAAATATTTCCATTTGTTGCTTAACATGCGGCTGACCACGATAGTCGGCCAGTAACTTAGGCCTGATAGCACGGTCTATGGTGTCTTCGTTGGTTTTTTCAGCAGCATCTATTAAGCGATCAGCTTCGATCATAATTTACTCACAGCATTGATTTCAAAGATTCTTTAATTAGAACCTCAGTCGACATATCGGGTTTGCTTATTGATTTTACTGCTTTTTGCGCTTGTGGCAATTTATAACCGAGCGCCACTAACGCCGAAACCGCATCATCGGCCGCATTATTGGCTATAGTTGCATCGCTCGCAGGCTCTATTACGGCGCTATCGCTAAACGGGGTAAATAAGTCATTACCCCAATTTTTTAATCTGTCTTTCATTTCGAGCACTAAGCGCTCTGCGGTCTTTTTGCCCACCCCTGGCAGTTTAACCAAAGCGGTAGCATCTTCATTATTTACACAACTTACAAACTGCTGCGCCGACATGCCCGACAAAATAGCTAAGCCTAATTTAGGCCCTACGCCATTAGCTTTTAACAGCTCTCTAAATAACGCACGCTCGGTTTTATTATTAAAGCCAAACAATAACTGTGCGTCTTCGCGTACTACAAAATGAGTGTACACAATGGCGTTGTCGCCTACTTTAGGCAAATCGTAAAAACAGGTCATTGGCATTTGTACTTCGTAGCCAACGCCGCTCACTTCTAATAGTATTTCTGGGGGCTGTTTTTCAACTAACACGCCGTTTAAGCGACCTATCATTGTTATTTCCTTAGACGTCCTCTAACGGTTTTGCTTGCGCTACCCGCTAGTTTTATTAAATTTTGTTCAGAGTGGGCATGGCAAATTGCAATTGCAAGCGCATCCGCCGCATCGGCTTGCGGCGTACCTGGCAGTTTAAGTATGTTTTTAACCATATGTTGAACTTGCGATTTATCTGCCCCACCGTTACCCACAACGGCTTGCTTTATTTGCCGTGCTGAGTATTCAAAAACCGGTAAGTCGGCCATAGAGGCACCAACAATCGCAGCGCCACGAGCTTGGCCTAGCTTTAAAGCAGAATCAGGGTTATGCGCCATAAATACTTTTTCTATAGCAAATGTTTCAGGCGAAAATTGCTCTATAAGCTGTGTAATGCCTTGGTAAATCATTTTAAGTCGGGTGGGAAAGTCATGATCGGCTAATTTAATACAGCCACTGCCTAAGTAAGTAAACTTAGCCCCTTGGTGCGCAACCACACCGTAACCCGTTAAACGCGAGCCCGGATCGATCCCTAAAATTATGGCCAAACAGCACTCTCATTATTGTTATTTATTAATAGTGCTAATAATGCCAGAGCACTGTATAAATTACCAGTACCAAGCAAAAACAAAAATGCCTACATAAAAAGTAGGCATTTAAACGCTATTTGGCTGAAAAGTTTACGCCAATGCGCGTACTAAGCCTTGGGTATTTTGTTTAAGCGTACGGGCAATCATAAAATAGCCTAACCCTGCTACAAACACGCCACCAGCAACGGGGCCAATAATCCAAATATTAGGATGCAGCTTACCCGCTAAATCAAACATTTGCTGCTGAACAATCAATAACGCAATATCGCTGAAAAATGCAGCCACCAGTCCGGCTAAACCGCCCAGTAATAAAAACTCATACAAGGTGGCATTTTTGATTAATCGGCTTTTAGCGCCCAAAGTACGCAGTATCACAATTTCTTGCATCCGCTCACCTAAGCTTGCTTGCACCTGCGATATAAGTACCAACGCGCCACACAACACCACAATAGCCAGTACAAAGCCAATAGCTAACGACACTTGCTCAATAGTCGATTGAATTTGTTTAACAAAGTTGTCTACATCAATTGCTGTAATCGTAGGATATGTACGTAATAACTGGCTAAAGTCGCGCTTTTGCTCAGGCTCAATACGTACTGATGAAATATACGTGGCCGGAAAGCTGCTCAACACATCAGGGCTTAAAATAATGAAAAAGTTAGGTTTAAGCGTGGCCCAATTAACTTTACGTACACTGGTAATTTTAGCGTCGAACGACTGCGCACCAATTAAAAACGTGAGGGTATCGCCCATTTTCACATCAAGGCGCTTCATCATCGACTCTTCAAGTGAGGCCTCAGCTACTGCGTCATCGCCAAACCACTGGCCATCGATAATGTCATTTTGTGAGGGGACTTCGTTAAGCCAAGTTAAGTTAAGCTCGCGGCCAATACCTGAGCGGGCTTCTTCGTCTTTTTTCTCGTTGTCTTGCAATGACACTTCACGTGCTACTGCTTCGCCATTTACTGCATTCACGCGGCCACGAATCGTTGGGTAAAACTCCGACACTTGAATGCCTTTTTGCGCTAAGTATTCATTTACCGGATCCAGCTCATTTTGCGTAATATTAACCAAAAAGGCATTAGGTGCATCACTTGGTAACTGAGACTGCCAATCCGAAATAATGTCGTTTTTTAGCACAATTAAAAACAACAGTAATTTAATCGCTAGCGAAAAACTAATTAGCTGCACCGCATTAACGTTGGCGCGCTTTTGAATAGACGCAATAGCCAACGACCAGCTGTTACCTGGCTTTAAGCCAAGCTTTCGGCCCCCGCCAAATATTAATTTAGAAATTAAAAACAACACTAAAATAAGCGCAAGCGTTGAGGCAAATAAAATAAGGGTAATTTTAATATTGTTACTAAATAACCACATTAATAAAAATACCGTTAAGGCGCTAAGCCCTAAATGGATTTTACTTACCGCAAGGCGGTCGCCTAAATTACGGCGAAGCACTCTAAGTGGTGGAATATCAAATAAATCTAACAATGGCTTAATAGAGAACATAACCGCACAAATAACCCCGGTGCTAATGGCGACTAACCACGGTTTAAACCCTGCCATGGGCAGTTCGGTTCCCATGCTTTTTGCAAGGTAACCAGTTGCAACTTCTTGTAAGCCGTAACCAATAGCAAGGCCAACGACTACCGCCATGGTACACACCATTAATAAGTGCATAAGGTAAATTTTGCGGATCATATCGCGGCAGCCACCTAAGGTTTTCATCATCGCGACGGGGTCGTATTGGCGCTCACAATAGCGCTTAGCCGATACCGCAATAGCAACCGCGGCTAATATAATGCCCAGCAAACCTGCTAATAACAAAAAGCTTTCGGCTCTGTTTAAGCTATTTGAAATAGGAGACTGGCGGTCTTTTACACCATACCAGTTTTGGTTTTCTTTAAGTTGCGGTTTTAACCAATCGTAAAAACTATTGATGTCGCTTTCATCACCTGCATACAACTGGCGGTAAAATACACGGCTACCGGGCTGTATTACTTCAGTTTTTGGTACATCATCAATATTAATAAGTACTCTGCGACTGCTAGAGAACACATTAAATGGCGCATCGGGTTCTTCTACAATCACTTTTTCCACATTGAATAACGCGGCACCTAATTCAACTTGGTCGCCTACGTTTATGTTTAAACTGTAAAAAACCGATTCACTTAACCATACGTTACCAGGGCTTGGCGCACCGGGTGCAACCTCAGTTTGAGCATTCAAACCCGACTTAACTTTCAATTGGCCTTTAAGCGGGTAACTGTTTGATGCAGCCTTTACCGAGCTAAATTGCATTTCATCGTTTGCAAACAGCATAGTGTCAAAGTACACCATTTGTGCAGTTTGTAAGTTTTGTTGTTCTGCTTTGGTTATAAAGGCGGTATCTATGGCGTGATTGCTGGCAAGAACACGATCTGCTGCTATAAATGCACTGCTTTTTTGGGCAATACTTTGTGCAATTCGCTCAGTTACCATAGATAAAGTAAGCACGGTTAATACTGCCAGTGCAATGGCTGCGCTTATTACGGTTAGTTCACCACGGCGAAACTCACGAGAAAATAGTTTAAGCGCTAATTTAGCCCACATTTGCCATTTCCTCTGTTGAATTGTGTACCAGCTCACCGGCTTCAATCTGAATAATGCGTTCACACTTTTGCGCCAGTGCTTCATCGTGGGTAACTAAAATAAGCGTAGTGCCATTTTGTTTATTTAAATCAAATAATAACGCTTCTATCATGTGGCCGTTTTTGCTATCTAGGTTAGCTGATGGCTCGTCGGCAAACAGTATTTTAGGCGAACCCACGAATGCGCGAGCAATGGCAACACGTTGTTGCTCACCACCAGATAACTGCGACGGGTAATGATCAACACGGTGACTCAAGCCGACTTTTTCAAGTAATGCGAGCGCTTGCTCTTTAGCATCACGTTCGCCAGCAAGCTCAGCGGGTAACATCACGTTCTCAAGCGCAGTTAAACTTTGTACCAACATAAAAGACTGGAATACAAATCCGACTTTAGCAGCTCTCAGTGCTGCACGTGCTTCTTCATCTAATTCGTGCAGCGGCTCGCCATCTAACATCACCTCGCCACTGCTGGCGGTATCAAGCCCTGCTAGCAAGCTCAATAATGTAGATTTACCAGAGCCCGACGTGCCCACTACGGCAACAGACTCGCCATGCTTGACATTAAAGCTGATGTCGCTGAGGATGAACAATTCACCTTCAAAGGTGGAAACCACTTTAGATAAACCATTTACTTGAATTATATTTAATTGAGAAAGCGCTGACATATGACCCATTCAATCCTACGTTGTGTATTCATTTTATTTTTAGTTATTAACCCACTACACGCGGTAGCTAACAACACGATTTTAATACTTGGTGATAGTTTAAGCGCAGCCTATGGCTTAAAACAAGAACAAGGCTGGGTGCAATTGTTACAAGATAAATACGATAACGAGCAACGCCCTATCAACTTAGTAAATGCCAGTATTAGCGGCGAAACCACCGGCGGTGCATTGCGCCGATTAGACGCGCTACTTGAGCAATACCAGCCAACTCACGTACTCATTGAGCTTGGTGCTAATGATGGCCTGCGCGGTTTTCCAATCACAAAAATGCAAACTAACTTAACGGCTTTAATTGAAAAAAGCCAAGCTGCAAATGCACAAACCGCACTTATGGAAATTTATATTCCACCTAACTATGGCCCACGTTACAGTAAAATGTTCACCGATAGCTTTGCCAGTGTTAGCAAAGCCACGGGCTCGCATTTAATGCCGTTTTTTGTGCTTAAAGTAGCAGGCAAAAGCGAGCTGATGCAAAACGACAACTTACACCCTAACAAAACTGCCCAACCAATACTACGAGATGAAATGTATAACACGATCAACCAGTGGTTAAATAAAGAGTAAAGCCGTGTAAAACTTCTGGCGCAAGCGCTTAATATTAAACGCTTGCGCAATAAATATCCAAACAAACAAAAGCTTATTGATTTTTTTATAAATACACGTACTATTGCAATCGAAGTCGGTATGTGGCGCAGCTTGGTAGCGCACTGTCATGGGGTGGCAGGGGTCGAGAGTTCGAATCTCTCCATACCGACCATTATTTCAATAACTTACCCCAAATCGTAATAAGTTATTTTCTACTAAAGTACACCGTGTAGCCAATCTGTAGCCACTAAAGACTTACCCTTATATACATCAAAAATAGCAAGTATCTATTAATTTGCAGTACCAACATAAAGTAGTTATGTTATCTTCTAGGCTGAAACTAAATACATATACAGTAATTAGGGATGATTTTTAATGAAATTCGTAATAGTTCAAAACAATGTTGGCGAAACAATAGCTATTGAATCGAGTAAGGCAGGTAATAGGATTGTTTATGGAACATATGAGGCCGATAATTCGCAGGAAGCTTTGAATAAACACCTAACAACAAAACCCGCCAGTCAAAAGAATAAAGACAATACTCCTAAGCATACACACACAAAGAGTGAAACGGTCAAATTGAGTGAGTCAAGCTCACGCATGGTATTACTTCACATCATTCACTTTTTGGCGCTTTTTGGAGTCAACCTTCATCAACAAACCAAGACGATGGGCACTTATTTTACGACAACATCAACATCTTGGGAGTTCATGATTAACCCAGCTGGAATTATCGCTGTACTGATATCTTGGGTAGCTTGCAGTATTGTAGGTTCAATTTTAAAACGCGTCACAATGCTATACAACAACTCGATCGAATGATCAAAGTGAATGCCGTTACACATATGTAAGCGTAGTGCTTTATAACGTACTGGTTGCGAAATTGCCTCTTTTACGGTGTCTGAAAATACCCTAAATAAATCTAGCTAGTTTGTTATATTGTTTTAGGCTGTTGTTTAATCCCCACACGCCCGAAAAGCCATGTCTTTATAAATACCTAAACAGGCTCTTAGAAGTCCAAGAATTTCCCCAGCTAGTTTTTAAGTCTTTGCCATTTAAGTAATTAACCAAGCTCTTATAACTTGGGTTACTGTATCTATGTGACTCATTAAGCGCTACCGTTAACGCTTTAAAAATTTGCCTATCGTTGTTAAGCCTATCTATTCGTTTCATAAATTTCCCTGCTATGAGTTTCAATTATACCCTTTTTTGCTAGGTAATCGTGCAAGCCCCCCCGCTAAAAGCCACACTGAACATCGCTTTGAATTGCTAAGTCTAAATAGCTTGAATTTGCCTTGTTAATTTGTAACTCTGTATTAACTACAATTACTAAGGACGGTTATGTTTTTCAACAAAAAGAACGACTCTGAGATTAAAAAAGAAGCTCCGCAATGGAACATTAGTGAAAAGGGCTTAACAGATAACATCAATAATATATTTTATGAAACAGCAAAATTAGCCAAGGCTGAGAAAAAAGACTCTGAAAATAATACTCATATTACAGTTTGGTATGAGGGTAAATTCGTTACAAATCTATTGATTGAAAGTGATAAAAGAAATCCTTTTGATAACTTTTATGTCCGTGAATGTGATGATTTTATAGAGGACTTACCTAATATTGAATTTGAAGATATAAACTCTTCCCCCCTCACTCTGTCTGTAGCATCTTTAAATTATAAATCAAAAAATTATGCAACAAGCGGCCTGCGAACTCTAAAAGCAAGTAATGGGTATGAAATATACAGCTATGGCAAATTAATAACGACAATAGATGAAACACACGCTAATTATATAGAAAAAGCAAAAAACATTTATTTACACAGAAAGTATGGTTTACCTAATAGTTCATTGCGCGAACATTACTCTAAACTACAACAAGAAAAGATTGAGACCATAAAACAGGCAAACTTAAATCAAAATGAAATACTGCTCACAACCGAATCTACGCCTAATTTAAAAGTGATAAAACGACTAGATGTTATTACTGCAGAATGTGCATATGGAATGAATATATTTAAGGATATATTTGCCAGCCTTAGTGACACTTTCGGCGGTAGAAATAACAGCATACAAGATACTTTGAGAGACGCGCGAAAAACAGCTTTAGCCGAATTAAGGAAAGAAGCTTTTTCATTAGGTGCTAATGCTGTGGTAGGAATAGACCTAGATTACAGTGAAATATCGGGCGGTGGTAAACTGGGCATGCTATTTATTGTTGCTTCTGGTACTGCTGTTATTGTTGAGAAGTAAACCTATTTAGGTACTTTCAATATTAAAGAGCGGCGTTATAAGTAATTAAACGCCGCCCTTATCATTTATATCAGTTAATATTCATTTGCGGTGCTGCGCCATTAGTATACGTGTAATTTGAAACAATGCCGTCATCAAACAATATATCTAACGTTTTTTGAGTGCCTTCGGTTTGAACTTTCATGGTAAACACATAAGATTGAGCTTTAGATGTTCCCTGAGAATAAAAATAAAGCCACTTCACTTGATTACCATTAATAACCGTTTTTGAGTACGGTTCACCAAACCAATCTGCAACTTGCTCTTTAGTTGTAACTCCTTTTTCTATTTGATCAACTTTATCCGTTTTAAAGTCACTACCTGTGGTGTAATTGGCTGTCGCGCATGCCGTAAGAAATAAAACACATAATATTAAAAATCCATATTTCATAGTTGTTCCTTTTTTATATGAGTTATTAACTTATACAAGCTAGTGTATATTTTCAACCTTTTAAAATTACAGCTCAAAATATTTTGGGCTTATCATTATTTATTAAATGTTTTTTTGATAGAATTTATAATTTCTTCGTTGCCGTGTAACTCTGCGTACTCTAATGGTGGAGTAGAGAAATCCTCATAAGATAGACCTTGAGCTGTATTCATAATATTTTTAACGACTTCAACATCATTATCAGCGATAGCATTAAGTAACGCTTTTTGGCTGTTTTCTATTTGCATTGAGGTATTATTCCCTGCTTGCTCTCTATTACAGTGCTTACAAATAATAGCCTCACTCTTTATTAGTTCAGCGCAATATGGGCACTTTTTTTGTGTACCTAAAGCAAGTGCTTTGCTTTCAAGAGTTTGATTGTCTTTTTTAATAACAAGCGCCAATACAATGCCTAGAGGCGCTAGCAGAAAACCAATTACAAACCATAGAAACCCACTTCTTCCTTTATTACTTCCAATGATCCCTGTTATCAACCCGCACAAACACATAAACGCTAGATATTGATAAAGCATATTAATCCCTTATTTAAATTCTTATCAAAAATAAAGCATACACCTTATCATCCGCTGTATCTATGAGGAAAATTTAGGCCACCTGTTATATCCAACTTCTGGATTGTTGGACTGATATTCTTTAATTAGCTCTACCTCTCGTTTATTTATCTCTTTTGTATCGTCAGATTCAAAAATTATGTCCTTCGTTATAGTTATACTTTTTCGTTGCTCTAGTGAAAAATCTGCGGCTACTAAATCTGCATTTACGCTTCCAAAATAGGTAAATGTGTTAGTAAGGTCTTTCCCGATGTAAATTTTGCCATTCGGATAAGTTATTTTATAAATTACTTTTGAGGCCATATACTCCTACCAATCCATAGTTATTAATTCGTATAAGACGATAACAGTTTAAACATAGTAAAGCAGATATTAAAACTAGTTAATCTCAGATCTGCATAAGAATTAAAGCCGAGTCAATTTTATACTCGGCTTTTTAGTCTGAAAAGTATAGGCTATTAATCCAAGGCATTAAATTAACCATAAATGAGATGCAGCTGCGGTGCCTTGTGTGGTCTATTTGAGCCATATTTTTCAGCTGGTCGAAAACTGTTTCAATGATGAAACGCGTTGATAACATCGCTCTATCCCAAGATGATATTGGCTGACGTTTCATATTACGTCGTTGACCTGTAATAAAATCAATCCCTTGCTCAGCAAGTTCCGCTTTTAGGTTTGCAGATACATAACCTTTATCTGCGTATAAACTACCTGTAACATTATCGACCATATCTAATAATAAACAAAAATCATCGACATCTACGTAAATTGCATTTAAGTTATTCATGCCCTTGCCTCGGTTATCTTATGTTTCTTGGTCGAAAGATCTGATCACCGCAAGGGCATTTAGTTCCATTTCTTATGTGCAGCTCAGGTTAGTTAGCATAACAACGACAACAAGAATGAGTTCAATAGACATCTTCAACGCTGGCGAGAGTGTTTTATCTTCTTGTAACTGAATTTTAGTTTGTTCAACTATTTCAGTGATATTTATGCTGTTTAAATTCATTAAAGCTAGAGCGATAGGGTAATCGCTCTAGCTTGGCATACTGGCAGGATCAGCCAATAGCTAAAAAAGATCCTTAGAAAATAGTTTGTCTTGGTGAATAGTTACCATTTATTTTATATTTAACACCTGTTTAAAATAAACCACAAAAAAAGCGCCATTTGGCGCTTTTTAAATTAGTAGTAAGGTATTAGTGCTTACGCCCTACGCCGTTGCGCACCATATCTTGGCCGCTTTGAAAAATCTCTTCGGTAATTTCACGGGCTAATAAAAGCTGTTGCTTATCATCAAACACCGCGACAAAACGGCTGCCGTCGGCATTATTAGTTGCCATGCCGACGCCTGCTACGCCAGTTAAACCTAAACCGCCTTTTTCCACTTGCAGTAAAAAGCTTTCAAGTTCCGCGAGAGTGTCGATTGCGGTTAGTTTATTTTCCATTATGGTTACTCTGTATGTTGCTCGCCACGGCGAGTCTGTAAAAAATATGCAGTTATTTTACAGCACACAGTAAAAACTTAAACCACCTTATGGCAAAACAATAACAACGCGCTATAAAGCATCGGCATCATAAATTAAAAACCCCGCAAATGCGGGGTTTATGTATTAGCTTTGCTTCATTGTGCCTTGTTGATCAAGGCGGGTATGCCAGCTGAATGCTTCTTCTAAAATATGAGGCGTATGGCCGCCACGTACACAAGCACGCTCGTAGTAATCAAGCATAGCGTTGCGATAATCTGGGTGTACACAGTGTTTAATTACTTCAACAGCACGTTCGCGTGGCGCTAAACCACGTAAATCAGCTAGGCCTTGCTCGGTTACTAAAATATCAACATCGTGCTCGGTATGATCGACGTGGCTTACCATAGGTACCACGCTTGAAATAGCGCCGCCTTTAGCAATTGATTTAGTTACAAACACCGATACATGCGCATTACGTGCAAAGTCGCCTGAGCCACCAATGCCGTTCATCATTTTAGTACCACACACATGAGTTGAGTTAACGTTGCCATATATATCAAACTCAAGTGCCGTGTTAATTGCAATAATACCTAAACGACGCACAATTTCAGGGTGATTCGACATTTCTTGTGGGCGAAGTACTAGCTTATCGCGGTACTTTTCAAGGTTATTAAATACTTGTGCGTTACAACGCTCTGATAAAATAATTGAACACCCAGAGGCAAAATTAAGTTTACCCGCATCAATTAAGTCAAAGGTAGAATCTTGTAATACCTCTGAGTACATAGTGAGGTCTTTAAAATCTGAGTCTAATAAACCCATCATGACTGCATTGGCTATGTTACCAATACCCGCTTGTAATGGGCCTAAATTTGCAGGCATGCGCTGTTGCGCTACTTCTTCTTTAAAAAAGTTAACTAAATGGCGTGCAATAGAGGCGGTATCTGCATCTGGGTCGGTTACTGTTGAAAATGAGTCACTTTGATTGGTAAATACAATACCCACAATTTTAGCCGGATCGATTGGAATAGCAGTACTACCGATACGGTCATCTACTTTCACGAGCGGCACTGGAGTACGCGTAGGACGATACGAAGGGATGTAAATATCATGCAGCCCTTCAAGCTCTGGCTGATGTAACATGTTAATTTCTACAATTACCTGTTTAGCAAAAATAGCAAAACTTGCTGAGTTACCTACTGACGTTGTTGGTACTATGTGGCCTTCTTCTGTAATAGCAACGGCTTCAATCACCGCTACATCAGGCATAGTTAACTGATGATTACGTAACTGTTCAACAGTTTCAGATAAATGCTGGTCAATAAACATGACCTCACCGTTGTTAATTGCTTTACGTAATGTGCTGTCTACCTGAAATGGCATACGACGCGCTAACGCACCTGATTCAGTAAGTAGCTTATCTAAGTCGTTACCTAATGACGCGCCCGTCATTAGGTTAATTTTCATTGGGTTTTCACGTACTCGCTCGGCAAGCGCACGTGGTACAGCTTTCGCTTCACCGGCACGAGTAAAACCACTCATCCCTACGGTCATGCCGTCTTTAATAAATAAACTGGCCTGTTGTGCAGACATCACTTTGTTGTGTAAATCACTATGACGAATTCGTTCTAATTGCATTTGGAACCCCTTAAACCCCATTATTATTTGGGCGCTATTTTAAGTATTTCCTTATGCTTCGTAAGCTAGACCTAAGTCTCATTTACGCATAGTTGGTATAAAAATGTTGCAGAGCGCTTTAATTTTGTACACTTTATTACTTAACCTGAGATCTGGTTAAGCCAACATTAGATTATTACTCTCTAAAATTTCAAGTTCTTGCGATGTTAAATCTAATGACGGCTTTTCCTCTTTTAGGCAATAGGCAATTAATCCACCAAGTAAATTTAGCATAAAGCCATGCATACTGCGGTGTCTAGAGTGTTCAATGTAAGAAATGTTTTTCAATTGATCATTCACCGTTTCGATTATAAATCGTTTTTTCAATAAAGCCCTGTCCCACAATGAAATAAATTTTTTCTTCATATTCTTTCGAACCGTCGTGATTAACTCGACACCTTTTTCTAGTAACTCACCAGAGAGCGCTTTGCTGATATAACCTTTGTCGCCATAGAGTTTTCCGAAGATAGAGTCCGCCATATCAGAAACAGGCTCTCGATCATCCACATTGCCCGTTGTGAGCTTTAGCGCCACAATCTCACCTAAATGATTAATTATTAAATGTAGTTTGAATCCATATGACCAACCCATAGTGCCTTTTCCATGATGAGCAACGCCTTCAAACACTTTATTTCTTTTAGCTCTGATGATGTGACACACTTCTATTTTAGTGGAGTCAACAAATTGTATACCTGTGGGCTTGCCAAGTTTTGATGTGAGGTAACTGCACATCGGAACCACCACACTAGGCATAAGCGCGAGAAACCTTGTGTAACTCAGCAACTCTGGAAAATAGGCTTTAAGTTGACGGCAAACATAGTGAAGATAGTAGTTTTTGAAATCTCTGTAATGTGACTGGTGAAAATGGATGATAATAGTCATCACCTCTGACGGAGATAAGCGGCATACTCTTCGACGTTTAATTTCACCATTTTCGAGCAATATACGCTGCCAGCTTGGGAAAAATAACGTTGAAAAATCCTCGACATCACAGTACGTTTCAACTAACTTGTTCATGCTCGTTCCTTTTTGTTCTAATCACTCTTGGTCGAATGATCGGATCATGGAACGAGCATTTAGTTCCTTTAAATTAGTAATTTCTTATCCGAAGCTCAGGTTAATTACTAAATTTTCGTCGACAATAATTTTAGCTTTATTAGATTCAGTAAATAAGGTGCGATAAAGCTCGTTTTTATCTTTAAGGAAGCTATTAGCATTTAACATGGTTTTGTTTAAACGTTTGGCAGCAACAATTGTTCGCGCAGTGGCAAGTGGGATACAAATATTAAAAAATAAAAATATCAGGCCTGTAATATATAAGTCAGCTTCTGGTAATTGGCTTGCTATTCCTGAATAGCCAGATAAATCAACATTATTAATAATCATGTAAAAAGGTATGATGTTTAAAATACCTTAGGCCAAAGCCGTTCTGTAACCGAGTAGCATAAGAGCAATGATGGGACATGAATACATAAACATAGAACCCACCTTGACAAGCTCTAAGTCAGTTAAAAATAAATTCATTGATAAACTACCGGCAACGATAGTTAATAGAAGTGCATTTGCACTAAATGTGTAAAATCGCTTACTTGCTAATAAAAGACTAAAAGCAATGGTGAAAAAACTAATAGTAATAACTGCAATGTAAATTAGGTTAAATTCAATTGCGCGGGTGTATGTATAACAAACGACCAAAAAACAGAGCAAAGTAACGAGAGTTAAAATTATCCGCAGTGCACTCACCCGCCAGTGTGCGACTTCATCATGGGCAGTATGATGATCGTTAAGTAAGAAGTACTTATTGAGAAAGTGCATAATAAAAATCAGTTAAGACATATCGCCTCATTAAACATTGATAAGTTGTTAAGATCAATTAAATAAGCTCAAATATCAATCCAATTGAAGTAGCTTATAAAATAAACCTGATACAAAAAGCTAAACAATATGCCCGCTTTCAACTATAGGCGTAACCCAATATTTTAACGGCGTGTACTTACAAACAGGGCTTAACGCCGTTTTTACTATGGCAAGTTCAGGTAATAATATATGCACCTCAAACTGATAAAAGCTGCGATGCCCTTCTACTTGCTCGGCAATATCAAATTCACTGTGCTCTTTGCTGTAGCCTTCAATGTTTTTTAAGTTAAAGCCGGTAATGCACTCTATGCCAATTAATATATCAACCACTTCATCTTTTATGTTTGTGGGTACATTTAGGGTAAAAAGTAACTGTTCAGCCATGTTTTTTCTCCAACCAACCATAAAAGATAGGTAATAAATAAAGTGTTGTAATTGTTGAGGTAATTAACCCGCCAATAACCACAATTGCCAATGGCTTTTGAATCTCAGCGCCGGGGCCGGTGGCAAATACCAGTGGCAGTAAACCAAACATTGCGGTTGTGGCTGTCATTAACACTGGGCGAAGGCGTCTGCTTGCCCCATCTAAAATGCGCTGCGTTACATTGGCAGAAAACATTTTTATTTGCTCAAAGTAGCTGATCATCACAATACCATTGAGTACCGCTACGCCAAGTAAAGCAACAAAACCAACCGATGCAGGCACCGACAGATATTCATTACTAATAAATAGGGCAATCACTCCCCCCATTAACGCAAACGGAATATTAGCAATTATCAGCGTTGATTTAGATAAGGATTTAAACGTGGTAAATAAAATAATGAAAATCAGTATTAATGCCACCGGAATAAGCACCAGCAAGTTTTGTGTTGCACGTTGCTGGCTTTCAAATTCGCCACCAAACGACAAGGTAAAACCACTGGGTAACTTTATGCTGCTATTAATTTTAGCTTCCAGTTCATTTACATAACTAACCACATCGCGGTTATCCACATTAACGTTTACAGAAGCAAAGCGCTTTGCTTTTTCTCGCTCTATTAATAATGGCCCCGTTTTAAAGCTAATATTAGCCACCTCTTCAAGTGGTAGTAGGCTGTTATCGGGCATTAAAATTAGCTTTTGCTTTAATGCGCTCATTGACGATAACTCAAAGTGTGTTGCTCTTTCGTCTTTTTGTGCATTAAACACAATAGGGATCACGCGGTTTCCTTCTTGCAGTGCCGATACCTGTAGGCCTTCTAATTGCGACTTTAAATAATCGCTTAATCCTTCGGTGGTTAAACCAAACTGACTAGCAACCTCAGGAATAAGTTTAATATTTACATATTTCCCCCCTTCAATAAGCGCCATTTGCACATCACTTGCGCCGTCAATATTAGTGGCAAGTGCAGTGATTTTTTCAGCTAATGAGGCAAGTGTCGCAATGTCATTACCGAATACTTTAATCGAAATATCACCGGTGCCACCGGTGAGCATTTCTGATACCCGCATTTGTATTGGCTGAGTAAAGCCAATATTTACTCCTGGAAATTGCGCAAGTGTTTGTCGAATATCCTCGATTAGCAGCACTTTGGAGTCAAAACGCCACTTATCTTTTGGCGCTAATTCCATAAATACATCGGTTTCGTTTAACCCCATAGGATCAAGCCCGAGTTCATCGGAGCCGGTACGGGCAACAATTTGTACGATTTCTGGGGTGTTTTTTAACAGTGTATCTTCAATTTGTTTATCGATATCCAGCGAGGCTTGCAAGGAAATACTCGGCGATTTTTCCAGTTGTACAATAATGTCGCCTTCATCTAAAACGGGCATAAAACTTTTACCAAGCCCCTGAAATAACACCCCACTGAGCACTAAAACAGCAACCGATATAACACTTATTGCCACCGGCTTTTTAATTGCTTGGGCAAGTGTTTTAGTATAAAAACCTTGTAGTAGCGTGACCATTTTAGGCTGGGTTACAGGTTCATTTTTTAATAACAATGAGGCTAAAATTGGAATAACCGTTAACGACAACAACAGCGCACTTAGCATGGCAAACACGATAGTGAGCGCCACTGGGGTAAATAACTTGCCTTCTAACCCTGTTAACATTAATAGCGGTGAAAACACGATAATAATAATAATTGTGCCTGAGAACACTGGCGCCGCGACTTCTTTACAGGCGCGATAAATAACATGCAGCCGAGGGAGGTGCTGATTGTTAGCCAGCCGATTCACTATGTTTTCAACAATAACTACCGATGAGTCCACCAGCATACCAATGGCAATCACTAAGCCACCTAAACTCATTAAATTAGCCGATAAATCAAACTGTTTCATCATTATAAATGTCAGCAATGCCGACATAGGTAAAGACAAAGACACCACCAATGAAGAGCGAATATCACCTAAAAACAAGGCAAGTAGCACTATCACTAAAATAATCGCTTGACCTAATGCGCTGGTAATGGTGCTAATTGCGGTATTTATTAAGTTAGAGCGGTCGTAAAACACATTAATTTTTGTGCCTTGCGGTAATGACGCTTCAATGGTGCGAAGTTTATCTTTTACATCTGCAACAACTTGCGCTGTATTACTATTTTTAAGCGCAATTATAAGCCCTTGTACCGCCTCCTCACTGTTTTTAGTGACTGCGCCATAACGGGTTAAACTGCCAACATGTACCGTGGCAATATCACTTAACCGAATAACCTTATTTTGAGTGGACTTAATCACGGTATTTTCAATAGAGGTTATATCGGTGTATTTGCCCTCAGTGCGCAAAATTAAGGTGTCGTTGCCTTTTTCTAAGCGCCCTATGCCACCGTTTTGATTCGTTTGCGTGATTGCTAACTTCATTTCATCAAAGCTGACTTGATGCTGTTGCATCAATAAAGTATTGGGAAGTATTTCATAGGTTTTTGAAAAGCCGCCAAGGCTATTTACATCTGCAACACCGGTTACAGTGCGCAGTAATGGACGAATTTGCCAATCTAAAAGCTCTCTTTTTTCAATCAGCGATAAGTGAGTACTTTCTATAGTAAACATGAACACCTCGCTCAAAGGCGTGCTCATTGGCGCCATGCCGCCACTAATATTACTGGGCAAGTTGGGCAAAATATTTAATAAACGCTCATTCACTTGCTGACGCGCCCAATAAATGTCGGTGCCCTCTTCAAAGTCAATGGTAATATCGGTAATAGAATACTTAGTGGTAGAGCGCAGCATTTGCTGTGACGGAATACCCAGTAATTCGGTTTCAATCACCCGTGTTACTTGCGATTCTATTTCAAGGGCGTTCATGCCGGGTAATTTGTAAACTATTTTAACTTGGGTGGGCGATATTTCTGGAAAAGCATCCACCGGAATACTTAACCAAGATTTAGCACCAATGGCCATAGCAACAATAACAAAAATACTAACAAACAAACGCTGAGTAAGTGAAAACTTAATAAGCTGGTTTAACATTTACTCTCTCCCTAAGTGAAGCAACATACCCTGTAGCGCACTTACCGAGCTTATTAGTACCTGCTGATCATCTAGGTTTTTGTTAGCAGTAAATACATAGTCTTTGCCTTGTGTACCCTTGAGCTCAATCGGCAGTAACTCAAGCTTATCGCCAGACTTTAAAGCAATGTAATTAACATCTTCAAATTCAAACACCGCTGACTTTGCTATTTTAAAGCCCGTTAATTTATTTACCGGTGTGACTTTGATAGTTTGCCCCAGTCTAAGCTGGCACTCATTTGAGCTTGGCGACGCCCACACTATTTGATGGTATTTATCTGCAATACTGTCATAGCTCTCAATATTTAAGCTGCAACTTTCTGACAGCTTGAAATGCGCTAACGTGTTGGAAAAACTAAGAGGGACTTTAATCTTAACGCGAATACTACTTGCATCGATAATATCAAACGCGGTGTCACCCATCACACGGTTTCCCGACTCATTAGTGAGTTTTAAAATGCCCGTTTTTGGACTCACTAAGGTCACGTTTTCATTATCATCAATGTTTAAAAATGCCATTTGATGTTGCATATGTTCAAAATTTAGCTTGGCTTCAAAATAGCTTTTTGTGATTTCAACCCATTCAGAACTTCTTATTATTTTGTTTTTTAAGTGTTGTTGGTTTATGTCGTAATGGCTTTTAGCAATAGCGAGCATGTCTTTTGCTGATTGATAGGCATCTAAAAAATGGTGTACATCACTGCCCTCAACGCTTGCAATAGTGGCGCCCTTTTCAACCATGCTGCCGTTAGGGTATAAGTAACGAACCTGCTGTACATCAAACGCAAACAGCACCGTATAATTGACCCCAGGTTTGAAATTAACTTCACCAATTAAACTTTGCCTGTTAATAAACTCTGTTTTTTGAATCGGCGCAAATTCAACATCAAAACCACTGAGTGAAGAAAGCCCTACAGGTGCTAAATTTTGCGAAGCAAACACAGGATTAAATGTTAATAAAGTCACCGTAAAGAAGAAAAATAACGTATATTGAATACGCAAAAAATGACGCATTTTTTTTGTAAAATTTAACAGCATTTAGTTTGTTCACATTTGATTAATTTTATAGAATCAACCATGACTTTTTTAGACTGTTAAATCATCAGGCAAACGCCTTAATATGCTTATAAACCCTGATTTTGGCAGTACAGTACATATGTCCATTGCAAATTTAACCTACTGATATTAGAGAACTTAATGAGAGATAAAATAATCGCAGCAACGCTATTGGTGATCATGGTGTTAAATTTTTTTGACGTGATCATGGATTTAAAATTAGGGGTGCCGCAGTGGCATATTTTTACTGAGAGCTTAATTGTGATTATTTCTGCCTTGGGTGCTCTGTATTTAATTAAAGATATTAACACGCGAACTAAAAAAATTATTAACCTTAAGCGCGAATTACACAGTTCTGTGACTCAGTTAAACAACATATCGCAGGAAATGAAAGACGCGCGTCATGAATACAGTGGTGTTATTCAAACCCAATTTTCACAATGGACATTGACTCGCAGTGAGCAAGAAGTCGCGATGTTATTACTTAAAGGCTTAAGCTTTAAAGAAATAAGCGCACTAAGAAACACTAAAGAAAAAACAGTACGCCAACAAGCATCAGACATCTATAGTAAAGCCGATGTAGAGGGCAGACATGAGTTTGCCGCATGGTTTTTAGAAGACTTTATGCAACAAAGGCACTATCCGCATTCAAGCTCAGCCATTAACTAATGCAGTGACTATCGCATATACTTGCGCGCTATTTTAGTCAGCGTTAAGCTAACGCTTTATTTTCGTCATTATGGTCTATGTGCTCTATAGCCCGCAGAGATAATCCAACGTAAAGGTTTAATATGAATAACAGTACCTACCCTATTGGCAACCCTGGTGAAAAGTGGAATAACAATCATAAACTCCAATGGCTTGAAGCCCAGAAAATTAAACGCAGCTATAACGATGAAGTATTAACGCTAATTAATGAGCTAAAAGATACGCTTATTGTAGAGCAATATGGTGAACTTAATTATGCTCAAAACAGTTACCCTTTGTTTGCATTAAAAACCCAAAACTTTGATAAAAATAAACACACAGTGCTAATCACTGGCGGCGTACATGGTTACGAAACCAGCGGAGTACACGGTGCGTTAAGGTTTGCAAAAACATTGGCAACTCAATACGCAGAGAAATTTAATCTGGTGATTACTCCCTGCATTAGCCCATGGGGTTATGAAACAATAAACCGCTGGAACCCAGAAGCAATTGATCCAAACCGTTCTTTTTATGAAGGCAGCCCAGCGCAAGAATCTGCATTGGTAATGAATTATGTGCAATCTTTAAATACTGATTTAATCGCGCATATCGATTTACATGAAACCACTGATTCAGATAACAGTGAATTTCGCCCTGCACTTGCAGCGCGCGAAGGTAAAGTAAATACTAATTGGAATATTCCAGACGGTTTTTATTTAGTCGCTGACAGCAACAAACCAGAGCCTGCTTTTCAAAAAGCTATTATTGAATGTGTTGAAAAGGTCACACACATCGCTCCAAGCGATGAAAATAAACAATTAATTGGTGTACCTCAAGAACAATTTGGGGTAATAAACTATGCAGCAAAAGAGTTAGGTTTATGCATGGGGTTATCTGATGCGACCTACGTTACAACCACGGAAGTTTACCCAGATAGTGCAACGGCCACCCCTGAAGAATGCATATTAGCGCAAGTTGCGGCAATTTCGGGTGCGTTGGACTACATTATTAATAAGTAATAGTTATGGTATCCATCAGCACATAATAAGGTGTAGACAAAGGAGCGGCTATTGAAATTTAAAAATAATTACGGCAGTTACAGTTTTTATGTTGAGGGTAATATTGTTATTGCGCAATTTAAAGGCAACTTAAACCCTGAGTTATTAAATCACTTTAAAGCCGCTCTGTTAGACACCATTGCAACGTTTAAACATCAACCTTGGGGCTATATTAGCCACTCGCCCGACGTTGTGGCCGCCACCCCTGACGCTGAAAAAAATATGATCGATGTTAGCCAAACAATGGGGATAAATAATTGCATAATGAGTGCCTTTATACTCACCTCTCCCATAGCCATAAGGCAACTACAACGTATTATGCACAGCTCAGGTCGTGACGCTCATTTACAAGATTGCTTATTTGATGACTTGCCAAGCGCTAAAGCGTTTATAAAAAGTCAGCTTACCTCAGCCGAGTAAATCAATGACACGACCGAGGTATAGTCAACGAAAAACCAAATGGGCTAGTTTTTATAAAACTGACTCTCTTTAGTAATGGAAATGCTATTGTCCTCTTGTGCGGTTATTTTAAACTGCAGCTTACTCACCTTCGTGGGTATATCATATCCATCGGCAGTAACCGTTACAGGAACACTTTTCATCAACCCTGGCTCTACCAACACGGCGTTAGGACTTTGCAAGCTCGCACCTTCTAACCCACTAATTGAAATAGAATAATGCAAAGGTTGCTGCGTTTTGTTAATGATGGTGAGTGTATAAGGGTTTTCGACTAACCCTTCATAATTTACCCGATACAGTGCGTTTCTGTCTCTAAGGACAGAGGCTTCGATAGGCGTACGTTGTAGCATCCAAGCAAACATAGAAATAATTAACAGCGCAGTTAAAGCGCCATAGCCCACTAACTTGAGCCTAAATGGATTAGTTTTTTGCCCCGCCATTTGCTTTTCACTGGCGTATTTAATTAAGCCTTTTTCGTAGCCAAACTTATCCATGGTATCGTCACAGGCATCAATACATAAGCCACAGTTAATACATTCATATTGCAGTCCATTGCGAATATCAATCCCAGCAGGGCACACTTCAACACATAAGTTACAGTCTACACAGTCACCTAAATTAAGCGCTTTAGGATCGGCTTTACGTTTACGTGGACCGCGGCTTTCACCTCGTTCGCTATCATAGGTTACCACCAGCGTGTCTTTATCAAACATCACAGATTGAAAGCGCGAATACGGACACGCCACTGTACACATTTTTTCTCGTAAAAAACCTGCGTTGCCATAGGTACAAAATGCAAATAAAAACACCCAAAAACTAGTGATCCCAGACCATTCAAAATTAACCATTTCTAGGTATAAGGTTTTAGCTGGAATAAAATACGCTAAAAAAGAAGTGGCAGTTAAGAGTGAAATAACCAGCCATGCACTGTGCTTAGTAATTTTTTTACGCCACTTGGTAATATCCCATGGGCTTTTATCAAGCTTAATACGTTGGTTACGCGTCCCCTCAATACGTTGTTCCACCCAAGAGAACATCAACATCCAAATTGTTTGCGGGCAAGTATAGCCGCACCACACACGGCCAAGCCAATTGGTCACAAAAAATAACGCAAACGCCCCCACCATAAATAGCATGGCGAGAATCATAAAGTCTTGAGGTAATAAGGTTAGGCCAAAAATAGTAAATTTTTGGGTGGCCACATCCAACAAAACCGCTTGCTGACCATTATATTGAATCCAAGGAATGGCGATAAAGCTGAGCATTAGCAGCCAGCCTAAATTACGGCGTATACGCTGAAAAAACCCTTTTTGCTCGCGTATATAAATCGGCCCTTCTTCTTTGTAGGGCTTAATGATCATGTCTTCTTCTTTAATATCAAACTTCATGCTACTTACTTAATAGTGACGGGTATTAAGTATGCTTTTGCAACTTTCAGACCACAGTGAAAGCTAATTTAACTTATTGATATTTATTGATTTTACACAGATTACCCAAGCAAAAATTCGCGATATTTAACGACAAACACGATATATCGCGAGTTAAGGTGTGCGTTGCACTGCCAATTTTCGCATTTTTGAGCGAAGCGTACTCTCAGGTAGGCCCAGCTTATTTGCCGCGCCTTGTTCGCCTGCAATTTTCCAGTTACATAACATCAGTACGGAGATAATATGCTGCCTTTGCGCCTCATCTAGTGTAAGCGTTGGGTTAACAGCACTCGCATCACCAGCTTTTAGCGGCTGACTTAACTGCAGCGTGGGCTGTGTAGATAAAATAGCTTCTCGCTCCAACACATTTTGCAGCTCTCTGATATTACCGGGCCAGTCATAGGCTTGTAGTTGCCTAATAGCTTTGTTACTTAACCCTTGTAATTGTTTACCTAGCCGCTTGTTTATTTGCACAATTAAGTTTTGACATAAAAAAGGTATATCTTCTTTTCGCTCTTTTAGTGCTGGCACTTTGATGGGAAACACGTTTAAACGATAATATAAGTCCATTCTAAACTGCCCTGCTTGTACCATTTCCCACAAGTTACGATTGGTTGCAGCAATGATACGAATATCGACTTTTAGGGTTTGGCTGCCCCCTACTCGCTCAAATTCGCGCTCTTGTAATACTCGTAATAATTTACTTTGTGACTCTAACGGCAGCTCTGCCACTTCATCTAAAAATAAAGTGCCCTTATCAGCAAGTTCAAAACGCCCTTTACGTCGCTCATTTGCGCCGGTAAACGAGCCTCGTTCGTGTCCAAACAACTCCGATTCTAATAAGCTAGGGGTAAACGCCGCACAATTAACTTTTATAAACGCCTGCTCATTGCGCTTGCTTAATCTATGTAAGTTACGCGCCACCAGCTCTTTACCAGTACCGTTTTCGCCAAGTATCAACACCGTACTGTCGGTTTCGCTCACTAACTGTATTTGCTGCAACATACGTTGAAATACATCACTGCGCCCTACTAGCCCTGAGTCTTGCCAATCCTGATTTAGCTCGGCAGTAAGGTAGTCGTTTTCATCTTTGAGCTGCTCGCTTAAATGCTTTACTTGCGCTAAAGCATCTTGGAGCGCGGTTTGGGTTCGCTGCTGCGCTGATATATCGCGAAAAACGGCCACGGCACCAATAAGCTGGCTATTTTTATAAACAGGCGTGGAGGTATATTCAACAGCAAAGGCGCTGCCATCTTTACGCCAAAATACTTCGTTTTTAACCTCGCGGCGTTTGCCATCAAACATGGTGCAGTAAATTTGGCATTCATCGGCAGGATAAGGCGTGCCATCGGCATGGCTATGATGATGATATTGATGTATTTTTTTACTCAGCAATTCTTCGGCCGTCCAACCCGTCATTCGCTCTGCGGCTGGGTTTACAAATACCGCATTACCAGATAAATCAAATCCGTATATGCCCTCACCTACCGCATTAAGTAATAAAGTAGGATCGTTTAAAAAGTTTTTTATCATTGCAGACCTCGCGAAATATCGCGAGTATTATGCCAATTCTCTCCTGCTTTAGCACCTAGTAATGGCTAAATAATGCCTTAATATCTATTTTTGCTTCTAGCCGTGCTGCAATTAAATACAAGCCCGCTAGCTTACGGTGAATAAACAACGCATCAACAGGAGGCGTATGCCATTGCTGTGACTGTACGCTTAACTGCAAGCCAGCATCTTTAATATTGCTAGCAAGCTCGCTGTTTTTAAAATCAAACTCACCGTGATAACGCAGTGGCTCGCAGGCCATTAAAAACAAATCAATCACTTTTTCTTTGTAATTGTCTTTGAGCGAATCTTTAAAATAGCCAATATCGGTGGCAGCATTGAGCACCCCTTCACGATCATTATTACTACCAGCTTTAAATAAAGCTAGATAGGCATTACTTAGTGCTGGGGTAATTTCGCGTGTGGCACCAAAGTCAAATAATACTATTTTTTGTGATTCAGGTTGGTAATGAAAATTTGCAAAGTTAGGGTCGGTTTGGATTAAATTAAAGACAAACATTTCTTTAAAAAATAAATCAATTAGTTGTTCAGCAACTCGGCTTCGCTCTGATTGTGGTAAATATGTAATGCCCTCTATAGGCTTGGCATCTACATATTCCATGGTTAGCACTTGCGCAGTACTGTGCTGAGGATACACGCTAGGGACTTTGAAATGCGGGTTATCTGCTAACAGGTTTTTGTATCGTGCTAAATACTCAGCTTCTCGAGTGTAGTCGGCCTCTGCTAATAGCTGTGCCTTAGCTTCTGCCACTAAGGGTTTAATATTCAGCTCTTTAGGTAATAACCGCGATAGGGTAAGTAAAGTGATCACGTTATCTACGTCACTCACCACACTTTTTGCAATTCCAGGATATTGAATTTTAACTGCCAGCTGCGCGCCATTTTCTTTATAAGCTAAATGAACTTGGCCAATGGACGCCGCCGCAAACGGCCTAAGCTCAATATAAGAAAAACGCGATAACCAATCCTCTCCCCACTGCTCTTTTAGTACACTGACCAGTTGTTTGTGTGGCATCGGGTTGGCATCTGAGCGCAGTAAAGACAGCAATTGAGCAAGCTCGGGGGTTAGTAAGTCGCCAGCATCCATTGAAAGCAGCTGCCCAAGCTTCATGGCCGCACCGCGCAGGTGTGAGAGTTGAGTGGCTAGGTTTTCAATATTTTTAGGCTGTAGCAATAAGCTTTTATTATCCCAGCCTTTACCAGTAAGCGCACTTTTAGCACCGCCCACTAACATATTCGTGGCGACACCAGTGGCTAATGAGCCTAACTTTGCAAAACGTGAAAGTCGAGATGTGGGAACGGATCGCTCATTAGCCATAATTAACCTAATCTATTAATAATAAGGTCAATTAATACGTTTTATTACGCCTATTGGATCTAAATTATAACCGAGGGACTAGCTTAATAGCGCCTTCTACTACTTTTAAATCTAAAGGTAAATTACTTAATAATGCCATTTTAGGATCGTTCATATTTAACTTATAAACGGGGTTAACGGCTAAAAAGGCATTCATTACATCCATGGCCTCGTTATCCAGCACTTCTAAATTACCTTTAAAGCCACCCGCATCAATGCTTGAGTCGAGTAACTTAACATTACGTAAAAATACCGCTTTTTTCTCGCTGTCATAAAAAGGGGTGCCCTGTATTTGCAGCTTTAAGCGCACTGGGTACTTTAACGCAAAAGCATTAATTTCGGCGCTAGAATCAGCACCTAATAAAACATAATCACTATTATCTGGGCCAATATTAACGCTTAAATCATTCACATCAAACTGCACAGGTAAGCCCATCAGGCTAACTTTTTCACTTAATTTAGGTAACTCTTTATTTAGTAACGACTCAACCTCTGAATTTGTAAATGAATAAACCGAAATACCCTGCGTACTGTTACAGGCAGTTAAAAATAATAGTGAAATAAAAACAAAAATTTTCATGCAAAACCCTATTCATTAATCGTCTTGGCAGTAAGTAGCCATAATAAAAAACCGCTTGAATAGCGGTTTTTTTTATTTTAGTTGATAAAAGTGATTGCGCTTACTTTACAGCAAAAATAACTTTTAATCTTGCTAGTGTGTCAGCTGTAACTGAACCCTCGCTGAGTGCTAATAACTGCTTTAAATAATAATTTAAATCAGCGTGTTCGCCACGGTGCTTATCATCAAGCATGGCTACTTGCTCTACCATTCTTTGCGCTGAGTTGTGCGAACTTACGCTCGCAAGTATTTCCATACGCGTTAGCAGCTGCTCACAGCTCAATGCTGTTTTAACTGTATCATTAAATTGGATCGGGAGTGGCTCGTTGTTCTCAAGTGCAACAAATAAAGCATCTAAATTAGCTTGCTCATTTTTAGCCGCTAAGCCTGTCAGCTTTTCATCTATGGCTGATAACAAAGCAGACACTTTAGGGGTTAACGATTTAAACTGTGTATACCCTTTAACTTTAGTTTGCAAGTCAAGTAATTGGGCTTTACCCTCTACACTATTTAATGCTGCTTCAAGCTCATTCAGTTCCGTTGTTGCCAACTTATCTGACTCACTTTGTTCGCGCTTTTGCTGTTCAAACTCTTCGCTTCGTTTAGTGAATGTTGCATCATTAAACTCACGGAATTTTTGCCACAATGCGTTTTCAGCTTTTAAACCTGCAAATCCTATGGTTTGCCACTGTTGCTGTAACTGTTTTAGCTGTTGGCAAGCGTCTGCTAAATTATCGCTTTGTGATAATTGCTGTGCTTGTTCAACGAGCTCATTTTTAAGTGCGGCATTGCCTTTATGAAACGCGTTAAGTGACGCTACAACCTGTTGCTGCTCTGCCTTATAACGCTCGTTCAACACGCGGTATGTTTTCGGGTCAACTTTACCCACACTTCGCCATGCCTTTTGCAAACGATTATAGTTGCTTTCTAGTTGTTTCCAATCTAAATCAGCATCCCCTGTCGCTTGTAAATGCAATGCATGCATATCAGCAATCAATTGCTCGCGCTCTGCTTTTGCTGCCTCACGTTGCACTTCTTGCTCAGCGAAGTAGCTGCGACAAGGAGCAAATAAAAGCTCAATTTTTTCATCGAACTCGTTGCCCTGTTGTTTCTCTTGCTCTGTATCAAGGCGTCCAAGTTCGTTCCAACGCTTGCGAAGTACTTTAACGTGATCAGCGCGCTGTTGCGGATCGTTACACGGCTCATCAACTAACGCTGTTACTTCTTCTAAAAGTGCTGCACGTTTTGGTGCGGCCGCATATTTTTGCCAATCTTTAGCATCGGCTAATTGCGCTTCTAGGTCTGCTTTTAAATTAACCAGCGGTTGTTGATATTTCTCGGTCAATTCGTTAAATAACTCTTCAAAGCCTTTAAACACACCAAATGCAACATTAAAGCGCCCTTCTTCAATTAAACGTTTAACATCACGTGCCTTACGTTTAGCTTGGCTTTGCGTTTTTTCAAGCGGCTTAGTGAGTTCGCTCATTGCAGCTAAAAATTGCTTTTTATGGGCATTAAGTTGGGTTTTAAACGACGCTTGTAAATCATTGCTAAGTACAGCTAAATGGCCGCGTGCCTCTTTAAATGTATGATTAAAAGCACTAAGTTGTTGATCGTAATCACTGAGCTGCTCGGCGGGTTTTATTTCGCATAGCGCATTGTAAGCAATTTTATATTCTTTAATCGCCGCGGTTAGCTCAGGTAACTTGGCAACTTGTAAAAATAGTTGCTCAAGCTTATTAATCACTTGTTTTGATTGCTGATCAGCCATTAGTTGCGTTTTATCTAATGTGTCTTTTGCTTGTGCTACTTTTGCATTAAGCCAATCTTGCTGAATTTGCTCTGGGGTTTCTAATCCAAGTTGCAATGCATTTTCAATTTCTTCACTCAGCGCTTCTAACGTTGCTAATGCTAACACTTGACGTTGTTGCTGCGCTAAACGCTGCTGCTCTATTTCGTGTTGCGCTTTTAAAGTTGCAATGTGAGCATCAAGCTTATCGGTAATTGATATATATTTGGCATCAAGGGTTTTTACATGTTCTTCACTTAGCCATTTTAATTCAAGAGCTTGCCACTGCGCTATGAGTTCTGCAGCCTGTGAGTTAACAATGGCGTAGTCATTTTTATCACGCAATGCATTAAGCTTTGCTAAAATTACACGGGTTGCGTTTTCAACTTGCGATGGCATTTCAAGCGCTAAACGCTCGTTTTCAAGATGACTTTCTAGCACAACTTTGGCTTCACCTTGAGCATGCTTTAACAGTGCTTTAGTTAGCTGCTGAGTAATGACTAAATCAACTAACTGTTTTTGCAGCTCTTCGTTTGCTTCTTTAAAGGCTTTTTCAATCAGCTTTGGGTTAGCTAGGCGTTTTAATAGCTTAACTCTCACTTGCAGTTCTTTTTCAGCAAATGCTAGTTTTTCAAGGGTTTTAACCGGTGCAAAGCGTTCAATATACTCATTTTTAATCTGCGCCGATAAGCTACTTTCACTGTTTAATACAGCCGATGAGATTTGTTGTTCAGCAACATCTTTCAATGCCTGATCTTGTTTGTAAGCTTTCCACCACAGTGGTAAGTCGTTTACTTTTTGCAGTGCTTTACGACGGATTTCAGCCGATGAGTCTTCAAGGGCTAAGGTGCTTAAAATTGTTACGTCACGTACCACATCAAGTTTTTCAATCGCATCTAAACGAACTTGTTGCTTCGGGTGCTTCCATTTTGGTGTAAAAAGGTGTTTAAAGATCATTTTCACTGAACCTAGCTATTTCGTTATCTGATTTGAATTCTTTTTGTAGTTGCGCTTTGGTTTTTTGGATCATTTCTCCATTTGCACCAATGGTAAACTGCTCGTTTGATTGTGCTACTTTTGCTTGGTACAACATCACTAGTTGCACTGTTTGTTGCTTTTGCTCATCTGATAAAGGCGTGCCATCTGGCCACTTTCCCGTTGCCGCGCCATACTGTAAGCGCTCAAATAATTCTGGAGTAATATTCTGTACTAGGTTGTCAATATTCATGTCATTTTTTCTTTTTCAGAGTCACTAAAATAATACGGTTAATAAGGTACCAAATACAGCCAATGCCAATGGCCGAGGTATACGCATACCACTGAAGTGTTTTTTCTTGAGGTTGTAGGAAGTACAAACAAAAGAAGCCACCTAAAAATAAGATCAGCGCTAAAAAGGAGTGGTTCATAAACATTTGCTGCTTTTTAATTCGCTGCTCACGTTGAAGTTGTTGAACTTGCTCGGCATTTAATTCAGCAACGTTACTTTGGCAATGTGGACACTGCGAATGTTTATCTGAAATTGATTTTGCACATTTGGGGCAACGAATAATCGCCATACATCTCTCTCCATACTACGCATAAAAAAAGCGCCTTTCGGCGCTTTTCATTGTACTTGTTTTATTGCTCTTTGTCTTTTTTGAATTTAACCCAATAGATGATATTAGGTTATTGGGAACTGTTTATTCAGCGTCTTTTGATTGCTTTTCAAGGCGCTTTTCCCAGAAGGTAGCATTTTTAATCCCTAACTTAACTGGGTCAAATGTGATTTTGCCACCTTTTTTCTTCTGGTCTTCATAATCACTCAAACATGTTAAGGCCGGTTTAGCGACAAAGAAAATGGCTAATATACCCAATATGTTGATCCACGCCATTAAGCCAACGCCTATGTCGCCAATAGTCCATATATAACCGGAACTGTTAACCATGCCGTAGGCTACCATAAACATAATCATAAGTTTTACCACTACAAGCGGAATACTTCCTTTAAAGTAGCGATTTAAGTACGCGATATTCGTCTCAGCAATGAAGTAATAGGCCAGTATGGTGGTAAAAGCAAAGAAGAATAAAGCGATACCTACAAACGCTTCTCCAAAGCTTCCAAATACACTAAACAACGCCATTTGGGTGAATGCTGCTGATCCCACTTCAGTTGCCGCATCCACATTTTGTATAATGAATTGCCCTTCTGGCAAAGTGCCGACTACATTGTATTGCTGCGTCATTAAGATCATTAATGCCGTTGCTGTACATACAAAAAGTGTATCAACATAAACAGAAAAAGCTTGCACTAACCCTTGCTGTGCAGGGTGATCAACTTCTGCCGCAGCCGCCGCATGAGGACCTGTACCTTGACCGGCTTCATTAGAATAGATACCACGCTTAACACCCCAACCAATTGCAGCGCCAAAGCCTGCTTGAGCTGTAAATGCATCACCAATAATGAGCGAGAAAATGCCTGGTACTTTGTCTATATTTAAAAATACGATAATTAAGGCCAGTACGATGTAACCAAGCGCCATAAATGGCACTACAATTTGCGTAAAATTAGCAATGCGCTTTATACCACCGAAGATAATAAAGGCTAAAACAATAAGAATAATGGCCAACGCAACCAGTTTAAAACTGCCTACATCACCAAAACTTGTAGACACCAAAGTGCCATCGCCAAATACTTGAGTAAATGCATTGCCCACAGCATTTGCTTGCACGCCCGGCAGGAAAACCCCACACGCTATAATTGCCGACACAGCAAATAATACAGCTAGCCACTTTTGCCCTAAACAACGGTCAAAATAATACGCTGGGCCACCGCGGTATTGGCCGTCTTCTTCTAATTTATAAATTTGACCTAATGTTGACTCCGCGTATGCAGTACTTGCACCTAAAAAAGCAACAACCCACATCCAAAAAATAGCGCCAGGGCCACCAAAACCAATTGCGGCTGCCACACCGGCAATATTACCAACCCCTACTCGGCCAGATAATGAAACAGCAAGAGCTTGAAAAGATGAGATGCCTTTTTCTGAGGTGTTAGGGCTAAATAATAGCTTACACATTTCTTTAAAATGTCTAACTTGAGCAAATCGAGTTAGTACGGAGTAAAATAAGCCTGCGCCTAGGCATAAATAGATGAGTGCATCACTCCAAACAACATCATTAACGGCGCTTACAAAAGCTTCCATGAACATCCTCACAGTTATATTTATTATTATTAATTACCATACTCTGCCACTCAGAATACCTGTCATAAGCTTTACGAAATAAGGGGTTAATCTTTTCCGTTTTTCTTATTGCTCAATCGATATTAACTTAAGTACCCCATGTTGTTAACAGTTAATTTTCAAAACAACTCATTGTTGATTTATATTGAGCCTGCTAAGACAAGGTTTAACTGAGTGGGAATTGATTTAGACTATATGGTATTAAATCTGTCGAGAAGGTATATTGAAACGTTTTAGTGTTGTGGTGGGAAATGATTTTTTATTTTTTGATACAGTTGGTTTAGCCTAAAATAAAAAGGGTATCAATATTTATTGATACCCTTAAAGCAAACGTTTTATCTTAAGTCGTCTACAACATTAACAATGGCTGCTAAGGTATCTTGACCAAATTGATAAGAACGACGATCTGACCAACCATAATCTGGATCGGGTAAGTCATTATTATCTTTAAATGGCATTTCAACTGTGTAAGTTAGTGCTTTAAATTCTTCTGCTGTGGCTGATGAACCTACTGTTAAATTAGCTTGACCTGGTTCGTCTTTATCGTAGCCATGCGTATCTTGAAACTCTGGAGTAATAGTTAAAAGCGCGGCTTTAAAGCTATCCTCAAGGCCTTTTAGGCGTGCATCATAGCTTGGTATGCCTTCGCTACCGGCAACAAAATTATATGGAATGGCTTCATCACCATGAATGTCTAGGTGCATATCTAAGCCGGCTTCGCGCATTTTATTAAGCACTAAGTAAACTTCTGGGCTGTTTTCCATGCTGGGTGTTTGCCATTCACGGTTTAAATTAACCCCTTTAGCATTAGTACGTAAGTGACCACGTGCACTGCCATCTGGATTCATGTTTGGCACGATATAAAATACCGCTTTTGATAGTAACGCTGCTGCATGAGGGTCTTCATCATCAAGTAGCTTGTGTACTAAGCCTTCTACAAACCACTCTGCCATTGTTTCACCTGGGTGTTGACGAGCAGTGATCCAAATTACTTTTTTATCGGCGCTTGGCTGACCAATTTTAAGCACGCTCATGTCACGCCCATCAAGCGTTTGACCTAGTGTTTCTAGTTGGCAAATTTCTTGACTTTGCGCCCATGCTAATAAGTCTAAATGACGATCGTAGCTGTAAGGTGCAAAGTAGGCGAAGTAAACGCTGCTGCACTCAGGCTCAAGCTCAAATGTTAATGTGCCATTTTCATACGAAGACGGTACACGGAACCATGTTTGACGGTCGTATGAGGCAACAGCTTGGTAGTCTACCCAACCATCAGGGTATGCAGACTTATCAAGATTATTAATATTTAACTGATGAAGTTGATAAGGCGTTGTCTCAAGACGAAAGTGAAACCACTGATAAAACTCAGACTGATGATCTTTATTAATTTCTAGCTGAATATTTAACGGATCGGTGGCTTCAATAACTTTAATATTACCACTGTCGAAATTGCTACTGATTTTCATTACAACAAACCTATTAGTTAACTGTGTGTCTTAGACTAAGGCATTTAGCCAAGAGGTAAATACGTGTTACTGCACTTTATAAGTGTATAAACGCGTACCCAATTTAATAAAGCGTACCATAACCGCTTCACTTTAAAAATCTTCAGACCTAAAAAAGCCAGCAAGTGCTGGCTTTTCTTAATTGCTCATGTGTTTATCGAGGTAAACTTGGGAATGAGACTTCTGCCATGTCGCGCATACAGCGAACTACTTGGCAGCTATAACCAAACTCATTGTCGTACCATACGTAAAGCACTACGCGGTTATCATCAACAATCGTTGCTTGAGAATCAACAACACCTGCGTAACGGCTACCCACTAAATCGGTAGAGACGATTTCAGTTGATGCTGTGTAATCAATTTGATCACGTAGGTCTGAGTGAAGTGCTGTTTCACGTAAAAACGCATTAAGCTCTTCAACCGTTGTACTCTTTTCAAGGTTCAAGTTTAAGATAGCTAACGATACGTTTGGTGTAGGTACACGGATTGCGTTACCTGTTAGTTTACCTTCAAGCTCTGGTAATGCTTTAGAAACCGCTTTCGCTGCACCTGTTTCAGTGATAACCATGTTTAGTGCCGCAGCACGACCACGACGTTCTGCTTTGTGGTAATTATCAATTAAGTTTTGGTCATTAGTGTACGAGTGAACCGTTTCAACGTGACCATTCTTAATACCAAACTGATCGTTTAATGCTTTAAGTGTTGGCGTAATTGCATTGGTTGTACAACTTGCTGCACAGACAATTTTGTCTTCCGGTAAAATATCTTGGTTGTTTACACCGTAAACAATATTTTTAATATTACCTTTAGCAGGCGCTGTTAATAATACTTTTACAGCCCCTTTAGATTCTAAATGCTGACCAAGGCCGGCTTCATCTTTCCAGATACCTGTGTTATCAACGACTAATGCGTTTTCGATACCGTAGGCGCTGTAATCAACTTCACTTGGCGAGTTAGCGTAGATAACTTGAATGTAGCTACCGTTTGCTTTAATTGCATTACGCTCTTTATCGATGGTGATAGAACCATTAAATGGACCATGGATAGAGTCACGACGTAATAAGCTTGCACGCTTTTCTAAATCGCCATCTTTACCGCCACGCACAACAATAGCGCGAAGGTTTAAATCGGCATACGGGCCTGATTTTTCAATTAATAAACGCGCTAATAAGCGACCGATACGACCAAAACCGTAAAGTACAACGTCACGTGGTGCTTTTGGTTTAGAGTCAACAATTTCAGCAAGTTCATCTTTAACAAACTCTTCTACCGAACGACCATTCGCTGCATCTGTGTATAAATAGCTGTATGCTAATTTACCAATATCGATACGGGCAGAATTTAATTCCATTTTGCTGATAGCTTCTAAGAATGGGAAGCTTTCACGTAGGCGCAGTTTAGTCCCTTCAAATTGAGCTACTGATTTGTGAGACTTGATAATATCAATAGTGCTTGAATTTACTAATGGACGGCCGTAAACAGCGATTTCAATACCACGATTACGGTACAATTTACCAATAATAGGCTGCATGCTTTCTGCGTAATCTTGACGTTCTTGCCAGCTACTTGTGTATTCTAACTCGTGAGATGAGGTCATTTTTTTTACCTAATTAAACAATTTTGAACGGATAGCCTAAGAATGCATCGAATTTTGAGAGCAACACATTCCTTCGGGCAGGCCTATTCTAATTTAATCTCATTTTATTCTCTACTGTTAGAGACTAAAGTTTAGGCTAGAATAATACTATATGAGGGTCTGTTGACCTTTGCGGATTAAAATTTGTTCAAACTAGGGACAATTTAATCGCGGCGCGAGGTTTGTAACCTAGTGGGCTCGATAACTGCTCCTGCTTTATTCTTCTGGCTTACATCCATGTAAGAATAAGTAAAAACCGAGCAAAGCTTCCGCGTTCTGCTCACGCCCCTTACCTACATCCATGTAGGCAACATTCAGCACATTAAATTAAAAAGCAAAACCACGGCTCGCCAACGTGCCCACTTAACGAGTATGAGGGAAATGGCGCGGATTTATCAACAGACAAAACACACCAGCCATCCGGGCTTGCTTTATTATCATTGGTCAAGAAACAATGACGAAAGTGCATTAACACGTTTGCTCGCTTTAGAACATACTGCAGAAGTTGAACAAAGTGATGAGATGCAATTTTACTTAGCGTCTTATTACATTAAGGTTGATGAAGAAAAAGCGATTAATTTTTTATACAACACGCTAGCGCGGAATAAAGCCAAGCATGAACCGAATCCTGAAATATATATGTCTTTGATCAGCCTATTTTATAAACACCAATAATATAAACATGCTTATATTTTTGCCAAAATAGCTCAGCTCTCTGGTATTGAACATATTGATATACTGTTAAATGAGCAGCAGTTAATAGCACAAGGAAAGAATTTAGAGAGTTTAGATAGGTTAGCCGAGCAGACTTTGCAACAAATAGATCAAGGAACGTTTATTTCCCCCCGGAAATAATAAAACAGATACAAAAAAGGCAGCTTACGCTGCCTTTTTGTTTTATTTTTTGCTTGTGCCTACTTCGACACGGGTTTTTAACTTTTGCCCCGGTCTAAAGGTAACCACGCGACGTGCTGAAATTGGGATATCTTCTCCCGTTTTCGGGTTACGTCCCGGCCTTTCTTTCTTATCTCGAAGATCAAAGTTACCAAATCCAGAGAGCTTAATCTGCTCGCCTTTTTCAAGCGCTGAGCGGATTTCTTCAAAAAACGCTTCAACTAAATCTTTGGCATCTTTTTTATTGATCCCGAGCTTTTCAAATAGGTGTTCAGCTATGTCGGCTTTAGTAAGCGCCATATCTAGTCCCTCAACGATGCATTAAACTGTTCGGCCAGTGCGGCCACCACGTTATCAACTACCTGATTGATATCTTTCTCTTCGAGTGTTCTATCAACCGCTTGCAGTGTTAGAGCAATCGCCAAACTCTTATAATTTGGCTCAATACCTTTGCCCTTATACACATCGAATAAGTTTAGGTCAACCAATTGATTTCCGCCAACTTTTCCGATGACGTTTAAAATATCACCTATTTTAACGCTGTCTTGTACTAAAATCGCGATGTCGCGGCGATTTGATGGGAATTTAGACACCCCTACAGCCTGCGGTAAATTTCTTTTTTCTAACGCTGACATTTCAATTTCAAACACAAAAGTAGCGTTATTGATATCTAACGATTTTTGCGCCTGAGGGTGTAATGCACCAAAGAAACCTACTTTTTTACCATCAACATAAATAACGGCTGATTGACCAGGATGAAGGCCATCTGATTGCTCGGCTTTAATTTCAAAGCGGCTAACATCGTTGGTAATTGCAAGTAATGCTTCAACATCCCCTTTTAGGTCGTAAAAATCAACGTTACGTTTTTCTTCAACCCAATGTTCGCCATGCACAAGCCCGGTAATAACACCACCAATAACCGGCACTTGGTAAACGCCATTTTCTGCGCTTTCATCGCTGATAAACTTAAGGCCGTGTTCAAATAAGCGAATACGTGGTTGCTGGCGGTTTTGGTTATAGGCAACAGAAGCTAATAAGCCAGGCATTAAACTTACACGCATCGCTGACATTTCAATTGAAATTGGGTGCGGCAATACCAATGCGTTACACTCTGGATGTAAAATAGCTTGCGCTTTAGGATCAACAAAACTGTAAGTAATGGCTTCTTGATAGCCACGAGTTACTAGCGCATTACGAAAACGGCTCAGGGCAACAGTTGACTCATCATGCGTGGTCATTTTAAGTTTTGCAGTTGGTGCCACATTAGGAATACTGTTATAACCGTAAACACGTGCTACTTCTTCAATTAAATCTTCTTCAATACGAATATCAAAACGGTAGCTTGGTACATCAGCGCTCCAGCTATCATAATCAAATTTAACATCAAGACCTAAACGCGTAAGAATATCGGTTACTTTAGCATCGTCAATGTGATGACCAATAACACGGTCTAAACGTGAACGACGTAAACGCACTTCAGTTACTTTTGGTAACTTATCAGCAGCAACCGCTTCAACGATTGGACCTGCGTTACCACCTACAATCTCCAGAAGTAACGCTGTAGCGCGCTCCATGGCATCGTGTTGTAGTGCAAAGTCGACCCCACGCTCATAGCGATGAGATGCATCAGTGTGCAAACCATAGCTGCGTGCTTGTCCTGCAATAGCCACTGGGTTGAAGAATGCGCTTTCTAGTAAAATATCCGCTGTTTTTTCAGTAACACCCGATTGCTCACCGCCAAAAATACCAGCAATGGCTAGCGCTTTATGATGATCGGCAATCACTAATGTCGATTCATTTAATTTAGCCGTATTACCGTCTAATAAAACCAGCTCTTCACCTGGAGATGCACTACGTACTTTAATTCCACCTTCAATTGCATTTAAATCAAATGCATGCATTGGGTGGCCAAGCTCTAATAATACAAAGTTAGTCACATCAACAACCGGATCGATTGAACGTACACCACTACGACGTAGCTTTTCAACCATCCATAATGGCGTCTCAGCGTCTAGGTTAATGCCTTTGATAACACGCCCTAAATAGCGAGGACAGGCATCATCGTTAACCAACTCAATAGATACTTTGTCTTCTATTGTCGGGGTTACCGCTGGAATGCTTAATGTATTTACATCAATACTGTTAAGTACGCCGACTTCGCGGGCAAGCCCTTTGATACCTAAACAGTCGCCACGGTTAGGTGTTAAATCTACATCAATAATGTTGTCATCAAGCGCTAAATATTCGCGTAAATCGGCACCAATAGGCGCATCAAGTGGCAATTCCAAAATGCCATCGCCTTCTTCACTAATACCTAGCTCATCAAACGCACATAACATGCCGTGTGAAGGCTGACCACGAAGTTTGGCTTTTTTAATTTTGAAATCGCCTGGTAACACTGCGCCAACAGTGGCAACTGCAACTTTAATACCTTGGCGGCAATTTGGTGCACCACATACGATATCCAGTAGCTCATCACCACCAACATTAATTTTTGTTACACGTAGTTTATCTGCATCTGGGTGCTGGCCACACTCAACCACTTCACCTACCACAACGCCATTAAATTTGGCTGCTGCCGGCTCAACGCCATCTACTTCTAAACCAGCCATTGAAAGCTGTTCCGAAAGAGCTTGCGTATCAATTGCAGGATTTACCCACTCTCTTAACCACTTTTCACTAAATTTCATTTTATCTCTTCACTCTTAACGGAACTGGTTTAGGAATTTTAAGTCATTTTCGAAAAACGCACGTAAATCGTTTACGCCGTAACGCAACATGGTTAAGCGCTCAACACCCATACCAAAAGCGAAACCTGTGTATTTTTCAGGATCGATGCCTACAGACTTAAGTACGTTAGGATGAACCATGCCGCAGCCTAATACTTCTAACCATTTACCGTCTTTACCCATCACGTCCACTTCTGCTGAAGGCTCTGTAAACGGGAAGAATGAAGGACGAAAACGAATTTCCATGTCTTCTTCAAAAAAGTTACGTAAAAAGTCATGTAAAATACCTTTAAGCTCAGTGAAGCTTACATCAGTATCAACCATCAACCCTTCCACCTGATGGAACATAGGCGTGTGTGTTTGGTCGTAATCGTTACGGTATACACGCCCTGGCGAAATAATACGCAGTGGCGGTTGCTCAGTTTCCATAGTACGAATTTGTACACCACTGGTTTGAGTACGTAAAACCAACTTAGGATTAAAGTAAAAGGTATCGTGATCGGCGCGAGCAGGGTGATGCTCTGGTATATTTAACGCATCAAAGTTATGAAAATCATCTTCAACTTCAGGGCCTGATTTAACAGCAAACCCAAGTTCACCAAAGAAGCTTTCAATACGCTCAATGGTGCGAGTCACTGGGTGCAAACCACCCGATGGCATAACACGCCCTGGTAAAGTTACATCGATTGTTTCTGCTGCTAGTTTTTCTTCTAATGCTTTACTTGCTAACAATTCACGCTTGTCATTAATCGCAACTTGCACGTCTTGCTTAGCTTGGTTAATTACTTGGCCTGCTTCTTTACGTTCTTCAGGGGCAATTTTACCTAACGTTTTAAGTAAGCTGGTAATTTCGCCTTTTTTACCAAGATAGTTAACCCTGATCTCTTCTAGCTGCGCGATTTCACTGGCACTGGCTACCGCCTCAAGTGCTTGCGCTAATATGTTTTCTAAGTTCATTCGATACCTGATCTTTCACAGAAGGTGATTACAATTTAGTTAGCTAATGATAACTGAAAGCAGGGTCTAGATTCTAGACCTACTACAGCTTTAGCGTTGATTTTATAAAAGGAATAGTCAATTTTCGTTGTGCAGCCATGGATGCGTGATCTAATTTGTCTAATACATCCAATAAAGCACGCATATCACGACTCAAACGGGTTAATAAAAATCGCGCACATTCATCGCTCAATTCAAGCCCACGCATATTTGCCCGCTTAACCAGCGCTTGTGCTTTATCATCGTCACTCATAGAACGAATTTGAAACGTAGTGCCCCACTTTAAACGTGATTCTAAGTCGGGCAAGCTAATATTAAGCATGTTTGGCAGTAAATCGGCAGTCACTACCAGCATTTTATTGGGCTCATTAAAGCGATTAAAAAAGTTAAATAACGCTTTTTCCCATGCATCATTGCCTGCTACCAAGTGCACATCATCAATACACAATACATCCAATGCTTCAAGCCCATCTAAAACCATTGGTCCAAAATGAATGACCTCGCGCATGGAAAGCAGCATATTAGATAAGCCACGCTCTTGTGCCTGAATACAAGTGGCATATAGTAAGTGAGATTTACCAGAATCTCCTAAGCCACACAAATAGGTATACTGAAAAGAGTGAACAAGCTTAGAAAAGCTATCTTTGAGATGATTTACCTCGAGTGAGTCCTCACCGCCAAAGTAGGATGCAAATGTTTCATCGTCCGGTAAAGTAACCGGCAATGCCATTTGTATTGGCTCTTGAGTTAGCATTAATCTACAACCCATTGATACTCTAGGCTTTGCTCATCAACTATGTGATAAAAAGCACGAGGATCAACATAGTCTTTAAAGGCGTTATCCAGGCCAAGGGCTTTTTTAAGGTCACTCACAGTCCCCGTATGATGAAGCTCAAACTCAACCGAATCGGGTGTTTTGCGTAAAATAACAGCTTGAGTTACTACGCTTAGATTCATTAAGCGGCGCTTAGCCAACTCAATATCAACAAAGCTCTCAGTCCCTTTTAAAGTTAAATTGGCAGTACGCTGCTCATAATAAGCATTAGGATCAATCGCATATTCACCAGCTAAACCTTGTGCTAAATCATCAATCATTTGCGCAACTATTTGCTGTCTATAGCCTGTGATACGGTTAGATTCAAACATTTCATCATTGGTAAAGCGCCAATCTAGTACCCAATTATCAGAGTTAAACGCTTGATACATTCTAGCAGTAATACTTCGCTCAGCACTGTAGCGTTTAGATGCCTCTTCTACAGGCCCAGAAAAATTTCCCCAAACTTCAGGGACACCAACAAGCCGTCTGTCTTGTAAATCGAGTAGAGGCACAACAACCGGCAAACCGCGGCGACTTGCTTTGTCGTAAATCAGTTGCTCTAATTGCGGATAACTCTCTTGAGTAACCAGCTCTCGCTGCCTGTTATCTTCAATGCCTAACCAGATAGCAACCAGTGGACGTTGAGCTCCCCACAACGGCAAATTAAGATCTTTTATTAGTGCATTGATCTTTCGCGCTTCAAATTTAACTAGTAACTTAAGCGTTCCGGGAATACGCTCATCGTATTCAAATTTCAGCATATAATCAGATATATCTTTGGTGCGTTGCTGTGCTATCTGATTTTCATCTGCACTTTTATCACCACTCACTTTTACTAGTACGTTAAGAAGCGCTTTGCGACTAGCGTCTAAACGCGCATCACGAGATTTATCTTCTACGACCAAAATATCTTGATATAGATCAGTTACTTCAACTGCAGATACAGAAACACAAAAGAAAATGGATAAGGCGCTAATTAATAATCTATACACAGGCAAATCATTCTTGGTTTTAAACTGTTTTGATCCTAAATCAAAGCCACTAACAAAGCAAAATTATATTTTTACAGTCACTAAAGCTGCTGGTTAAGTCGAACTTTCTTGTATTAAGAGTCGCTGCGCTACTTCGTAGTGATAAGGCAGTAGAATATCATGGTGCCGACAACGATAGAGAATGTATAACCGATGCATGGAGTAGGCACTAGACCCTGATCAATTCTCTTCCTTTAACCTGTTACCTTTTATCTTGCACCTGCATTTTTACTTTCCTGCAGACGTAAAAAAACCCGCTACATTACTGTAACGGGTTTCTCTTATTTGGAGCCTGGTAATGTCGTGGTGCCCACAGCGGTAGAGAGCCACATAGCAAATGTATAGAGTCGGCATTAGGCGCTTATTATTTTCCTT